>CAZZZQ010000141.1:0-8042 GCA_964658405.1 uncultured Sphingomonas sp. | reverse complement strand
CGACAAACTCATCTTTGCCATCCTCGCTCAACAGACTGGTCGTCACCGGCACGGCGCGGCTGGCGTCGAGAATATGGATCACCGGCTCGCTGTAGTGCGGTGCGATCTTGACTGCGGTATGGGCGCGGCTGGTGGTCGCTCCGCCAATCAGCAGCGGCAGCTTGAAGCCTTGGCGCTCCATCTCTTTGGCGACGTGAACCATCTCGTCGAGCGAGGGGGTGATCAGGCCGCTGAGGCCGATCATGTCGGCCTTCTCGGTGCGGGCACGCTCGAGAATCTTTTCGGAGGAGACCATCACGCCCATGTCGATGACCTCGTAGTTGTTGCAGGCGAGGACGACGCCGACGATATTTTTGCCGATGTCGTGGACGTCGCCTTTGACGGTCGCGAGGACGATCTTGCCTTGTGCCTTGACGACCTGTCCGGCCGCCTCCATCGCGGCCTTTTCGGCCTCCATGAACGGCGTTAGGTGGGCGACGGCCTTCTTCATGACGCGCGCTGATTTGACCACCTGTGGAAGGAACATCTTGCCTGCGCCGAAGAGGTCGCCGACGACGCTCATCCCAGCCATCAGCGGGCCTTCGATGACGAGGAGTGGACGGCCGAGTTTGACGCGGGCCTCTTCGGCATCGATCTCGATGTAGGTGTCGATACCGCGAACCAGGGCATGTGAAAGGCGCTCTTCGACGGTGCCGCCGCGCCACTCCTCAGCCTGCTTTTCAGTGACGACCTTGCCGACGTTCTTGAGCTTTTCGCCATGTTCGACCAGGCGCTCGGTGGCGTCGGGACGGCGGTTCAGCAGCACGTCTTCGACCAGCACCTTCAGCTCCGGCTCAATCTCTTCGTAGAGTTCGAGCATGCCGGCGTTGACGATGCCCATGTCCATTCCAGCAGCGATGGCGTGGAAGAGGAAGGCGGAGTGCATCGCCTCGCGAACCTTGTTGTTGCCGCGGAAGCTGAAGGAGATGTTCGAGACGCCGCCGCTGACCTTGGCGTGCGGGAGGTTGGCCTTGATCCAACGTGTGGCGTTGATGAAGTCGAGCGCGTAGTTGTTGTGCTCCTCCATGCCGGTCGCGACAGTGAGGATATTGGGGTCAAAGATGATGTCTTCGGGCGGGAAGCCAACCTCATCGACGAGGATCCGGTAGGCGCGCTGGCAGATGCGGATTTTCTCGTCGTAGGTCGCCGCCTGGCCGTTCTCGTCGAAGGCCATGACGACGACGGCGGCGCCATACTTCATGACGGTCGCGGCGTTCTGGCGGAACTTTTCTTCGCCCTCTTTAAGCGAGATCGAGTTGACGATACCCTTGCCCTGCAGGCACTTCAGCCCAGCCTCGATGACCTCCCACTTGGAGGAGTCGACCATGAAGGGGACCTTGGCGACCTCGGGCTCGCTTGCCAGAAGCTGCAGGTAGCGAGTCATGGCGGCGACGCCGTCGATCATGCCCTCGTCCATGCAGATGTCGATGACGTTGGCGCCGTTCTCGACCTGCTGCCGGGCGACGCTGACGGCCTCTTCGTACTTGCCTTCCTTGATCAGCCTGGCGAACTTTGGCGAGCCGGCGACGTTGGTCCGCTCGCCGAGGATGATGTAGACGCCGAGTTGCTGGGTGAAGGGCTGCGATCCGGAGAGGCGGAGCGGCTTCGTCTCTGTCGTTCCGATCACGCTGCGGCCTCGATTCGGCTGAGGGCGCGGGGAGCTTTGCCTTCAAGTGCTTTGGCGATGGCGGCGATATGTTCCGGGGTGTTGCCGCAGCAGCCGCCGGCGATGTTGATCAGGCCGCCGTGCGCGAAGTCACCCAGGTAGCGCGCCATGTCGGCTGGGCCCAGGTCGAAGCCGGTCTCGGAGAGCGGGTTGGGCAGGCCGGCGTTCGGATAGCAGGAGATGGCGACGTCCGCCTTCTCAGAAAGCTCCTCGAGGAAGGGGTACATCAGGTCCGGACCGAGCGAGCAGTTGAGGCCGACGGACAGCGGCTTGACGTGCTTGACGGCGTTCCAGAAGGCCTCTGTTGTCTGTGCAGAGATAAGCGTCTCGCCGCCGCGGCCGACTGCTGCCGAGATCATCACGGGGAGCTCCCTGCCATCCTGGTCGAAGACCTCCCGGATGGCGACCAGTGCAGCCTTGGCGTTCAGTGAATCGAAGATGGTCTCGACCAGCAGCAGGTCTGAGCCGCCGGCGATGAGCGCGCGAATTTGATGGATGTAGGCGGCCTTGACCTGATCGAAGGTGACGACGCGGAAGCCAGCGTCATCCGCGTCAGGCGAGTTTGAAAGCGAGACGGTGAGGGGGCCGATTGCGCCGGCCACGAACCGCTGCCGGCCAGAAGAGTTGCCCACGCGGTCGGCCCATTCGCGACACTGGCGGGCGGAGGTCTCGTTGATGTCCCAGGCCAGGTCGTTCAGGAACTGGTCTTCGAGGACCTTCTGGTAGAACTCGGGATCCTTCCGGCCGCCGTGCTCGCGCGGGTCCTCGACGAAGAACTCGCTCTGGGTAATGCTGGTCGCGCCGAAGGTGTTGGTCTCGATGATGTCGGCGCCTGCTTCGAGGAAGAGACGATGAATGTCGGTGATCATCCCGGGTTGCGTCAGTGAGAAGATATCGCCGTTATTCAGCAGGTCCTTGGGGGCATCCTTGAAGCGCTCGCCGCGGATATCCGCCTCGGTCATGCCGTAGGTGCGGATCGTCGTGCCCATCGCCCCATCGATGATGGCGATGCGGCTCTCGAGGATCTTCTGGAGCGGATGTGCGTGGGCTGTCTTCATGTCTATCTGATGGCCTTTGACCTGGATGGTTGCAGAGCGAGAGGTTGACTGAGAAGACCTCGCGGGCCTCAACCATTATAGCGATTCAGGCCGAGCGGCCGCCTGCCTCCAAGATCAAAGCGGGTAGCTTAGAGTGGTCAAAGGAATCCGGAAAATCTTGAATGGGAACGGGTGTAGAGGGATCGCGATGCCAGTGTGGAATGGGAACGGTGCAGGTCAGACTTTCTTCCTGCGGGCGCTGTCGGCCGCTGGCCCGAGGAGGATCGCTTGAAGCTGCAACCGATCGAAGAGCTACGCCGTCAGCTTGCTGCCTTCGAGGTCAGCAGCAGGGATCTCCTAGAGGACTGCCTTGCGGCGATCGCCGACCCCACCGGCGAAGGCTCGCGGACCTTTACCCGGGTCTATGAGGATGCTGCCCGAAAGAGCGCCGATGCTGCAGACGAGCATCGGAAGCGCGGCGTATCGACGGGCCCACTGACGGGGATCCCCGTGTCGATCAAGGACCTCTTCGATGTGGCCGAGGAGACGACAGCGGCTGCCTCGGTCGTGCTGACGGACGCGCCGCCCGCGCAGGCTGATTCGAGCGTTGTGCGGCGGCTCAGGGAGGCCGGTGCGGTGCTCGTAGGCCGGACGAATATGACGGAGTTTGCCTACTCCGGGCTGGGCCTGAACCCGCACTACGGGACTCCGCGCAACCCCTATGACCGGGCGACGGGACGGATCCCTGGCGGGTCGTCCTCGGGCGCGGCTGTCTCGGTCTCGGACGGGATGGCGGCGGTCGGGATCGGCTCGGATACGGGTGGTTCGGTGAGGATTCCGGCGGCGCTCTGCGGGTTGACGGGCTTCAAGCCGACGGCACGGCGTGTCCCGATGGACGGCGTTCTGCCGCTCTCCCCAAGCCTCGATTCGATCGGCCCGATCGCCCCGACGGTGGCATGCTGCGCGCTGGTCGATGCTGTGCTGGCCGGTGAAGTGTATCAACCGCTCACGGCACGGGAGCCTTCGTCGTTGCGGCTGGGAATTTTGCAGGGATATGTTCTTGATGATCTGGACGCACCGGTGGGCGAGGCCTTCGAGCGGGCAATTCTGACGCTGGGCGCTGCCGGCGCGGTGATCGAGCCGGTCCACTTTTCGGGGCTGGAGCGGGTCGGCACGAGCAACCGTTTTGCCGCGGCGGAGGCGTTCGCCTGGCATCGAACGCTGCTGGGGCGGGCGGGCGACCGCTACGATCCGCACGTCTCGATGCGGATCTGGCCGGGCGCGACGCTGACGGCTGCAGACTACATTGACCTGCTGCGGATCCGGCGGGAGGTCCAGCACGAGGCGCTGGTGGACTTCGAGGGCTTCGATGCAATCCTGCTGCCGACCACGGCGTGGATCGCTCCGCCGATCTCGCTGCTCGAGTCGAGCGATGACGCCTACTTCCACGCCAATGGGGCAATGCTGCGCAACCCCAGCGTCTTCAACTTTCTGGATGGCTGCGCGCTGTCCATTCCGTGCCATCGCCCGGGGGACGCTCCGGTCGGGCTGATGGTGGCGGGGCTTGGCGGTTGGGACAGGAGGATCCTCGAAGTCGGCCTGGGGATCGAGGCTGCGCTGACCGCGGGGCGATGAGGCTACTGCACGAGGGGCCGCGAGTCGGAGATAATAGAGGTCTATGTCGAAACGTGAGTTCCAAACAGAAGTAAGCCAGCTCCTGCAGCTGATCATTCACTCCCTCTACTCGCACCCCGAGATCTTCCTTCGCGAGCTGATCTCGAACTCCTCGGATGCGCTCGATAAGCTTCGCCACCTGACGCTTACGGATGAGGCGTTCAAGGATTTTCCGTTCGATCCGCGGATCGATCTTGAGCTTGATGAGGAGACCAAGACCCTCACCATCGCCGACACCGGCATCGGTATGAACGAGGAGGATCTCGTCGCGCATCTGGGCACGATCGCCCGCTCCGGCACGAAGAACTTTCTCGCACAACTCTCGGCGGATGCCAAGAAGGATTCGAACCTGATCGGCCAGTTCGGCGTCGGCTTCTACAGCGTCTTCATGGTCGCGGACCAGGTTGAGGTCGTCTCGCGCAAGGCCGGCGAAGAGCAGGCTTGGCGCTGGACCAGCGATGGCAAGACCGGCTTCGACATCGAGCCCGCGTCGCGCGAGGTCGCAGGTACGACGATTATTCTTCGCTTCAACGAAGAGGGGTCGCAGTACGCCAACAGCTATCGGCTACAGGAAATCGTCAAGAAATACTCCAACCATATTGCCTTCCCGATCTTCCTGACCTACGACAAGAGCGAGTGGAATGCGGAGGAGAAGAAGTCGATCAAGGAGCGCACGACCGAGCAGGTCAATGTTGCAAGCGCAATGTGGCGCCGCTCGAAGAGTGAGCTGAAGGATGAGGACTACAAGGAGCTCTACAAGTCCATCACCGGCGACTGGGAGGATCCGCTTTTCTGGTTCCACACCAAGGCCGAGGGAAGCCTCGATTACACGACTCTCTTCTATATTCCGGCGAAGGCTCCGATCGATCTTTATCAGGCTGAATACAAGGTCGGCGTGAAGCTCTACGTGAAGCGCGTCTTCATCATGGATGACTCGAAGGAGCTGCTTCCGCAGTATCTCCGCTTCGTACGCGGCATCATCGATAGCGAAGATCTGCCGCTGAATGTAAGCCGCGAGTTGCTCCAGCAGAATCGCGTGCTGAACAGCATTCGTACGGCCAGCGTGAAGAAGATCCTCTCAGAACTGAAGGGCATCGCGGCGAATAAGCCGGACGAGTATCTGAAGTTCATTACGGAGTACAACCGTCCACTGAAGGAAGGTCTTCATGGCGACTTTGCGAACCGCGAGACGCTGCTTGAGCTCGTGCGCTTCAAGTCGACCAAGGTGGATGGCCTGACCAGCTTCGCTGACGTGAAGTCACGGATGAAGGAAGGCCAGAAGAGCATCTACTTCATCACCGGTGGCGCAGAGTCGCTGCTGCGAACATCGCCTCTGCTTGAGATCTACAAGAAGAAGGATCTAGAGGTCATCATCCTTGATGACGACATCGACGAGATCGTCTTCTCGGGTGTCGACAAGTACGGCGACGTTGAGTTGAAGTCGGTCAACAAGGCTTCGACCAGCGAAGATTTGAAGGGTGAAGATGAGCCTGACAACGCCGAAGCTTTGAAGCCTTTGCTGGACCGGCTGAAGGCAACGCTTGGCGATCGCGTGAAGGATGTACGCGCTTCCGTGCGACTTGCAGACAGCCCGTCGTGCATCGTCTCCGATGAAGAGGAGCCGTCGATGCAGATGCAGCAGATGCTCCGTGCGATGGGCCAGAAGGACATGCCGGAGATGAAGCCGACGCTCGAGATCAATCCTGATCACGAGATCGTCAAGAAGCTGCTCGGCCGGTCGGATGACGCCATCATGCGGGATGCTGCGTGGCTGCTGTTTGACCAGGCGCTTCTCATGGAAGGCGTTCCGCTGAAAGATCCGGCGAACTTCGTCCAGCGTCTGAACCGTGTTCTTAACTTGTCGATCTAATCAAGTAAGGCGGCTGCATTTGCAGCCGCCTTACTTCAATGCTTAAAGCGCCCTGACGCCGGGCGGCGCTACTTCGTAGGGTGTTGGACGCTTCGCGTTAGGACAGTTCCTCTACTTACTGTAGGGAACTACCTTCTGGTGCTGCTCGCCGAGGCCTCCGATGCCAAGCTTGATCACTTGCCCGGCCCGAAGATAGACCGGCGGCTTCTGACCAAGTCCAACGCCCGGCGGCGTACCCGTCGAGATAATATCTCCCGGCTGCAAACTCATGAAGCGGCTCAGATAGCTGACAAGGTGTGCGACGCCAAAGACCATCGTCTTCGTCGATCCATCCTGATAGCGATGGCCATCTACCTCAAGCCATAGATGTAGATTCTGCGGGTCAGGAACCTCGTCCGCTGTGACCAGCCACGGCCCGATCGGTCCGAAGGTATCAGCACTCTTTCCCTTCACCCACTGGCCTGTTCCCTCAAGCTGAAAGGCACGCTCAGAGAGGTCGTTGACGACGCAGTAGCCGCCGACATACGACAGTGCATCGGCCTCGTCAACGTACTTCGCCTCGCGCCCGATGATGACACCGAGTTCGACCTCCCAGTCGGTCTTCAGCGAGTCGCGCGGGATCATAACGTCGTCATTGGCGCCCATGATCGACGAGGTCGCCTTCATAAAGACGACCGGCTCCGCGGGGACGGCCATGTTCGATTCCGCAGCATGGTCGGAGTAGTTCAAGCCGATGCAGATAAACTTGCCGACGCCGCCGATGCACGGTCCGATGCGTGGGCTTCCTTCGACGAGTGGAAGGCTCTTCGGGTCAAGGCCCTGCAGCGTGGCCAAGGTGTCCGACGCAAAGAGGGCGCCCGTAATCTCGGGGAGGATGCTCGAGAGGTCGCGAAGTGCACCCTCACTGTCAATGATTCCAGGGCGCTCGGCCCCTTTTGTTCCATAACGCAGCAGCTTCATCGGTTCTCCTTCTTGCTTGAATTGTACTGAGTCGGTGCGAAGTCTTCGCTCACGAGATGAGGGTGATCTTCGGTCCTGCAATGCGTGAGTAGAACTCCGGCATCCCGCGATAGGCCGAGCGGATACGGAAGAGTGCGCCGACGAGTGGACTGTCGGTCCTCTTCTCATCACCGCCAGCGGTCGTGATGTAGAAATCCGCATGGTCTTCGCCGCCGAAGGTCAGGCTTGAAGTCTTTGGCACGGGCAGCTTGATGCGCTCGACGATCGCTCCCGTGGACGAGAGGCGGACGATGCTGGCACCATCCCATAAAGCACACCACAGATGTCCGTCCGCATCGATGGTCATTCCATCTGGGAGGCCATCGCTCTCGCTGAAGTGTGCGAAGACGCTCTGGTTCGAGATCGCTCCATCAGCCTCGTTGTAATCGAAGTGGTAGATCTGTCGTGCGAACGAATCGGTGTAGTAAAAGCTTCTTCGATCTTGCGAAAAGGCCATCCCATTCGAGCAGCCAATGTCCCCGAGCACGATGTGCAGCGAGCCGTCCGTGTCGAGCCGGTAGAGCCTGCCCTTACCGTCCGGCCCGGACATGGTTCCGCAGAAGACACGGCCTGTGGGGTCGGCGATGACGTCATTGAAGCGAGAGTTGCGCTCGGCGGGAATCTCGCTCAGCCACTCGGTCAGCGTGCCGTCGTGCCAGTGCGCGATGGTGCCGCGATCCATGAAGAGCAGCAGGCCGCCGTCCGCCTGGAAGGTGAAGCCGCCTACTGGCCGCCCGCTGTAGATCTGCTCATGGGC
>CAZZZQ010000140.1:0-8076 GCA_964658405.1 uncultured Sphingomonas sp. | reverse complement strand
CCGACTCCGCCTCGTTCACGTTCAAACGCCTACTGGTGGGTTACATCAACATCGCTGAGCCGCAGAGCCAACGACTTTGCACCGCCGCCACCCTTCAGGAACTCGCTCAACTGCAGCTGTTTGACCTCGAATCCAAGATCCATCAGGCGATCCGGCAGACCTGACTTGCTCAGCGTGTTCAGAATAATGTGCTGCCCGACGTTGATCGCCGTGCAGGCAAACTGCGTGGCCTCATGCTCGGTCACTGCGATCCGCTTTTCCGCCGGGTAGACAGACTCGATGAGAGCAAGGGAGCTGGCGTCGAACGCACCAGGGTAGTACATGACGTAGCCGCCGGACAGCGGCGCGAAGCAGGTATCGAGGTGGTAGAAGCGCGGATCGACCAGGTGGAGCGACCGCACGCGGGCGTGCCACGCATCCGCAAGATGCCGATGGCTGTGCAGGCACGTGCGCACGCCATGAGCCGCCCAGATCGTTGAACCGCCGTCGGCGTCAAAGAGCGCATCGCCTTCGCCTTCGAACGCGGTCTCGCGTGGCGTCTCCCACAGAAGGAAGCCAGCGTCCTTGAACCACTCGCGAAGATACTGCTCCTCCGGCTGACGCTGTGGAAAGGCAAAGCTCGAGAGGGCGGCGATGCCATGGTGAACCACGGCCGTGTGCGCCACAAAGACCATATCGGGGGTATTGGCGCGGGCGTGCAGCAGCTTCACGTCAGCGATCGTCTTCATGTACTGGTAAAGAGCGTTCCACTGGGCAAACGCAACGTCTCGCGAAGGCCGGTGGAGGTTTCCGGCCATCCAGGGATTAATCACATAGTCGACGTCGTAAAACTGGGGAGGGCACATCAAGAAAGTCGGACGATTGAAGTGCGGAGTTGATGCAAGGTCGTGCACTGAAGCGGGGGAGGTCATTGAGGTGTTCATTTGCAGCTGTTTCTCTACTTTCAAGCGTTGAGTCTGACCCTCGTCAATAAGGGTCGTCAAGGGGAGTTGGATGAATCTTTGTCGCAGTAGTGATACGGAAGGCACATCGGCCCGGATTCTCACGAACCCATTTCGGAGTGAGATGCGCACAGACGCAAAAACTCCCCACCGTCCGAGCCAGAAATCCGGCTCTTTCCATGGGGAGCTGCAGAACGGTATCGCCTAGAGCTTTTCGAAGAACTCGCATGCCGAGCAGGAGATGTAGACTCCGCCGGGGATGCCGCGCTCACGATCCTTGACGCGCTTCACAATGCGTGTCGGCTTCGAGCACTTCGGGCAATCGGTGCTCTTGTTGGTGTCCATGACCTTCTTACGGTCGCCGGTCTTGGCAATCTTCGCCATTGTTCTCTCCCCTGGTACGTGTAGGTGGCGATTCGCGCATAGGACGACCATCGGACTGGCTTTGTGGGGCCAAGCTGGACCGGATCATCCGGAACCTCTCAAATTGATCTGCACGGGACGAACCAGGGCTGAAACAGAGGAGAAGCATGCGGAAAACGCTCAAGAGATAGTTTACACGAGGGAGCTCAACAAACGGTGGGGTCGTTCAGAGCGATCCGAGCTCGGTTTCAATCTCGATCAGCACCGCTTCCCAACGTGCCAGCCGCGCGATCCGTGTCTCACCCGGAATGTAACGCAATCCCACCGGGTTTCCCGGTGCCGCATGCCCACCCTTAAGCGACGCCTTCTCCTCCGAGATCTTCTGCTCGAAGACCGCTTTGCGCCGGATGAGAATGGTGATCGCGCTGTCTTTGACCTTCGCCATGCCTATAAGGCTACCTGGAAAGCCTCTGCCACACCGTGCGCTACGGAACACTGCAGCTCTAACGCTGCAAAAACGATAAGGAGGGCGATGATTCCGGAAGAGGAAGATGGCTGAAGCCCAGTCGATGCAACTGCTTACTCGTGGCACTAAACCATCGTCCATAGAGCGTCCCCGCCCCGTCCCGCTGCCAGGGAACGCCAGAGGCCGCCAGGCAGTGGCCTACCGAATCCTCACTTAGAAACGTCATCTCTGAGACCCTTGGATCCGTGGTGGCGCAGTCCAACTCGCAGAGGAGTTGATAGCTACGCCCTTTTCCTGGTTTGCATTGAAATCGAACGTTGTGGATTGCCATGCGCGAATCGTAGAGAACAAAATGCAGGACGTCTGTCCGGTGCCTTACATCTTAGTTTAAGCTCGGACACACTTTAACTGTATAAAGGCATTAGCTTTATCCCCGAACGGCAACAAATGAAGGAAACCCGGGGCGCGTATCGTCTTCGCAGTGACGAGGCCTCGTCAGTGAGCACAATTGACCATCACCTGTAGGCAGGCCTTGAACGATTTAGACCTCAATACGGATCCCCGGTGCCAACACCCGCCACAACGCCCCGCTCCTCGCTGCGACGCCGCTTTGAACTCCGGTTCGCGCCGCTGCCACCATCCGGGACCTAACGAACGGTCGTCCGTTGATGCCAATGCGATCTAACTCCCCATTCCTGTCCACCAGGCACGCTCCATCGGTTAAGCTGGGTCACCCTCTGGCCCTCGTCGGTTTGGTTGCAGCTTATTATGTGGCCAGCTCCGCGGGTCTCTTCATCGGGGAAACCTCGCCCCTCGCAGACGTCATCTGGCCATCCAACGGACTCCTCCTCGCGGTCCTTCTTCTCTCGCCACGTTCACGCTGGATTCCCTTACTCTCAGCCGGTTTACTTGCAAGCGTTCTCGTTCATCTCACCTTTCAATACCGCCTCACGATCACGTTTGTAGCCAGCTTCGCGAACATGATGGAGGTCGCGATCGCCGCGGTGATCATGCGGCTGCACGATGCCCCCAAGCCAGACCTGACCAGGCCGCGTACGGTCTTCCGTTTCGTAACCTCATGCGTGATACTCGCCCCGCTGTGCTCGGCAGCGTTCGTTTCCATCGCCAGCGGAGGCATCTTCCAGCACGGCATCGCGATGTCTTTCTATAACTGGTTCATGGGGGACGCGCTCGGCATCGCGATCGTTACTCCAATGATCCTGGCGATTCAGCCAGACGAGATCAAAAGCCTGCTCACACGCGCACGGCGGGTCGAGACCATCACCCTTCTGCTGGGATTTACCCTCTTCATCTGCGCAGTCTTTGTCCAGAGCACCTACCCCATCAGCTTTCTGATCTTTCCCGTCCTTCTTCTCCTGATCTTCAGGCTTGGCCTCTCCGGCGCTTCGCTCGGAGTCTTCATCGTTGCCATTCTCTCCGCACTGTTTACCGCTAAGGGTCGCGGCCCCTTTGCGCTCGTCGACATCGACACGGAGTCGCATCGCGCGATCCTGCTCCAGTTCTTTCTTGGTGTTCTCCTCGTAACGGTCTACGCCGTCTCCGCCGCTCTTACGGAACGCGACCAGCTGCAGGAAGAGCTCGCTGCAGCCTATCGCGAGGCAAATGGTCTCGCCGGCCGGGATCACCTCACCGGGCTGGCAAACCGTAGAACCTTCGACCAGGAGTTTCTGCGCGAATGGCGGAGAGCCGCACGGGACCGATCCTGCCTTTCACTCGTGATGATCGATGTCGACCACTTCAAGAGCTATAACGATCGTTTCGGCCATCTTGCAGGAGATGAATGTCTCAGGACCATCGCCACCGTTCTGAAGAATAACCTCTACCGCACCACGGATATCGCAGCGCGCTTTGGGGGAGAGGAGTTCGCAATCATTCTCCCCGCATCCCACGCCGAGGGCGTCCTCATCATGGCGCGGCGCCTCAGGACGGCCATCGCCGCACTTAGTCTCTACCATCCTGACAGCGTCTTCGGCGTCGTCACCATCAGCGCCGGCGTATCGACCTTCTGCCCTACCCAGTCCGGCTCATTTCACGACGCGGAGCGCCTGAAGATGGTCGAGGGCGCAGACAGCGCGCTCTACATCGCCAAGGCTGGTGGAAGGAACCGCGTCGAAGCCTGGGATAACGAGAATAAAGATCTACCGGATAGCCGCAGCTAGGTCACCCTCCTCTACCTAGGCAGTCGGCTTGTCAGGCACCGGTTCTACGGCGCAGAACTGATCCAGAAAGCGCGCCCCGTACTCTTCCACTAGCTCCGCAACACGGTTTGCCTCGGCTGATTGCACGATCAAACCGGCATGGTGGTGCTTGTCCAGCCGGTGCGCGATCTCCGGATCGTCATAAGCTCCCATGTCCGGGCGCTCCTGCTTGGCAAGGCAGATCACGCTGCCCGCAAACTCTGCATGTGGCCTTGGCAGAACGTACTCTTCACCCAGCGCCGAAACCACTTCGATCCGCGCCCACTCAGCCCACGGATTCAAGCCGCTCGCAGCCTCAACAACCTCGGCAATATACGCCCCACCAACCCGCGCCGCGCTCTCAAGGAAATAGAACCTGCCATCCGCGGCCGACTTGATGAACTCCGTGTGCGAGACACCCGAGACCATCCCCAGCGCCCGAATAACGTGTGCATGAATCGCCACCAGGCCTTTTGCGTCCGCTGACTCTGGATCAAGCGCACGCGTCGTGAAGACGCCTCCCTGGTGCATCGTCTGCATCGGCGGATGACCGTACTGGTGCGGCGCGCTGAACAGCACCTTACCCATCCAGGTAATTCCCTCGACGTGATAGACCTCACCAGTCACAAACCGCTCCAGCACATAGTGGCTCTGCAGATCGCCAAGCTGATCCAGCACGGGCCACAGGTCCTCCGGCGCCCGGATCGTCTTGATCCCGATCGCCGAAGCATTCGTTCTGGGCTTTAGCAGCCAGGGACCCGGCACCGTCGCCATGTAGTGGCTGAGGTCCGCATAGTTGAAAACTCCCGAGAACTCCGGTACCGGCACACCGCAACTCCTGGCTCGCTCTCGCATCGCCAGCTTGTCGCGAAAAAATGCCGTCGCTGAGACGCCCATCCCCGGCAGCCTCAGGTGTTCCCGCAGCAGAGCCGCCGACTCGAGATCGAACTCATCGAGCGCGACAATTCGATCAATCGTTCGCGTTCTCGCAAGATACATCACCGTATTTAACAACTGCTCAGCCGTCAGCCCCTCAGGCATGGTCAGCAGCTCATCCAGTGCTTCGCGCGGCCAGTCCGCATCCCGCAGCGAGTCAACCGTCAGCAGGGTCACGCGCGCACCCATCGCATGGGCCTGCCGCATGAAGGCCTGCCCCTTCTCATAGGTGCTGATACAAAAGATTCCCGGTCTACGTTGCGAGTCGCTCATCTCACCCCTTCAGCGTTGCTGGCCTGCATCGCCCTCTGGCGCCTGCTAGGCCACCGGCTCCTCGGCGAAGGTCATCTTGACCCCATCTTCCAGCGACGTGAACGGAGCCTCGTACCCCGCCACACGAAGCCCTGCAATGTCTGCCTCGGTAAAGTGCTGATAGCGATTCTTCAAGTCTCCCGGAAAAGGAATGTACTCAATCGCCGCCGGCCCATGTACCTGCATCAGCGCCTCGGCGACCGCCTTGAAGGTCCTCGCCTCGCCGGTCCCCGCGTTGACCACCGCCTGCACCGGATCCTTCGGACTATCAGCCAGCAGTCCTCCAAAGAACATGTTGATCTTCGCCAGGTCCTTCACGAACACAAAGTCCCTGCGCTGCTCCCCGTTGCTGTAGCCGCCCGATCCCTCAAACATCCGGATGACGCCCGTATCCTTCATCTGCTTCGTGAAGTGATGAATCACACTGGCCATCCGTCCCTTGTGCTGCTCGCGCGGCCCGTACACGTTGAAGTATCGCAGTCCGACCACGGTGCTCTCGATGTCCGGCATGATCCGCCGCAGATAGTTATCGAACGCCAGCTTCGAGTACCCATACACATTCAGCGGCCGCTCGTTCGCAGGAACCTCGGTGAACTTCTCGCTCAACCCATAGGTCGCAGCTGTCGACGCATAGACCATCGGAATGCCGTGCTCAAGCGCGAAGTGCAGCACCTCTTTGGAGTAGGTGAAGTTGTTGTCCATCATGTAGCGGCCATCATCTTCGAGCGTGTTCGAGCACGCACCCTGGTGCAGGATCGCTCGCACATCGGCCTCGTCGAAATCGCCGGCCTGCAGCGCCTCGCGAAACTCACGCTTGTCCATGTAGTCCGCGTACTGCAGTCCCCACAGGTTTAGAAACTTCGGCCCGGAAAGGTTCGCCGAGGGCGCAAAGTTATCCACGAGCAAAATGTCGCTCTCACCCGCTGCATTGAGCTGCTGAATCAGGTTGCTGCCGATAAATCCCGCACCGCCGGTCACGATAATCAAAGCCACTTCTCCTTAAACCAAGAAAACGATCACTACTATTTCAAACGAAGCCGAAGCAACTGCCCCTCCGCTTCATTCACCCGGACGACTAGCTCGTTGCCACCATCTTCTTCACAATATTTGTAGTGGAAAAACCCTCGACCGTCGGCACGATCTCGACCCGTCCGCCCGTTGCGATCACATCCTCATGCCCCACCACCGTCTCGATGGTGTAGTCCCCGCCCTTGACCAGGACGTTTGGCTTCAGCGCTCGAATCAGCTCCAGCGGAGTTTCCTCATCGAACAGCACCACGGCATCCACCGCCGCCAGCGCCGACATCACCCTCGCCCGCTCCCGCTCGCCGACGATCGGCCGGGATGGTCCCTTCAGCCGACTCACCGACTGGTCCGTATTAAGCCCGAGCACCAGCTTTGATCCGAACCGTTTGCAATCTTCCAGCAGCGTAATGTGGCCTACGTGCAGCAGATCAAAGCAGCCGTTGGTGAATACAATCGTCTCCCCCGCAGCCCTCCACTCTGCCACGCGTAGCTGGATCCGCTCCATGTCCAGCACCTTCTCGCCCGAGTTCAGCCCCGAACTCGGCGTCAGCGCCGCAATCAACTCATGCTGCGCGATCGGCACCGTCCCAACCTTGCCAACGACAATTCCCGCCGCCAGATTCGCAAGCTCCACCGCGGTATGAATATGCAGCCCGCCCGCAAGGCTCGCCGCCAGCGTCGCGATAACCGTGTCACCGGCACCGGAGACATCGAAGACCTCTCGCGCTCGCGCCGGCGAGTGATAGATTCCACCTGGGCTCAGAACGCGAATTCCCTTCTCACTCATCGTTACGGTCAGGAACTGGATCTCGTGCTCGACGATCAACTGCTGCGCCGCCGCCAGCATCTCGTCTGTCCTGTGCGCCGCAATCCCAGTCGCCACAGACAGCTCATTCAAATTTGGGCAGACCGTTGTCACCCCTGAGTACTTGCTGAAGTCCGGCGTCTTCGGATCCGCAAGGATCGGAATCCCTGCATTGCGCGCCGCCCGGATGACCTGCTCGCACAGCGCCGTGGTCAACGCCCCCTTTGCGTAGTCCGACAGAATCACCGCATGGACCTTACCCGCGAGTTCTACCGCACGATCGATCAGTCGCTGCGCTTCAATCGCAGGCACCGGCTCCTGGCTCTCAATATCCAGCCTCAGAAGCTGCTGATTACGCCCAACAATCCGCGTCTTCGAGATCGTCGGAAGCGAGCTCGTCACCACCCCGAGCAGATCGACCCCGGCCTTCTCGAGCAGTCCTGCAAGCTCTGCCTTCTCGCCGTCCTCGCCCCAGAATCCAGCCAGGTACGCCTGGCAGCCCAGCCCGGCAAGGTTCATCGCCACGTTCGCCGCCCCGCCCGGCCTCTCGTACCGCTGGGCATGCCGTATAACCGGCACAGGAGCCTCCGGGGAGATGCGCTCTACCTCACCCAGGATGTAGCGGTCCAGCATGATATCGCCCACAACGAGGACCTTGATCTTGCCAAAGCCTCCCTCGAGCAGGTTCAAAATCGAATGTAACTCAGGCAGCATGATCACCCTCTAACTCCACCTATCATCGCATTTCATCCTCGCAACGGCGAGTTGCCCTACCGCTCGTCGAGCAGCGCGCGAACCTCGTTCAATACCTCGTCCACTGTAATCGAGGTCAGGCACTTTTTCTTCTCTACGATGCACGTCTCCAGCCCGCACCCGGCACAGTCCACCGTGTGATACACCACGCGATGCCTGCGGCCGTAGGGAAACCAGACCCGAGGAATGTTCCGCGCTGCAAAGATCGCCACACACGGCGTCTGCACCGCCGCCGCCAGGTGCATCGGCCCGCTGTCATGCCCGACAAAGACTCTT
>CAZZZQ010000139.1:0-8077 GCA_964658405.1 uncultured Sphingomonas sp. | reverse complement strand
CATGGTCGCGAGCCCGAACCGCACAATGCAGCGGGTCCTGCAGGTCTCCATGGCGGCGACCTTCCTGTATATAGTCGCGACGTTTTACTTCGGCGTGCGATCGCACTCGCTGGCCCTGATCTCCGAGGCCGGACATAATGTCAGCGATCTGCTGGCAATCCTGCTGTCCTTCGTGGCGGTTTACTTCCAGTCCCGCCCTCCCACCGAGGAGAAGACCTTCGGCTACCAGCGTGCGGGCGTGCTGGCCGCCTTCGTCAATGCGCTCACGCTGATCGTGCTTTCGGCATGGATCGCGATCGCCGCGCTCCATCGCTTCAGCGACCCGGTTGTGGTGCAGCCACGGCTGATGATGATGGTTGCGGCGGCGGGAGTCCTGATGAACGGGGCGATTGCGAGCCTGCTGTGGAAGTTCTCGGGCGACGTCAATATTCGCAGCGTCTTCCTGCACATGCTGGGCGACACCCTCTCGACCGCGGCGGTGATCGCGGGCGGCGCGGGGATCCTGATGACGGGACTCACGTGGATCGATCCCCTGCTCTCGATTGTGATCGCGGGAATGATCCTGTACAGCTCGGTCGGGATCGTACGCGAGACGCTCAATATCCTGCTCGAGGGAACGCCGAAGACGGTGCGGCTAGCCGATATACGCGGCGCCATGCAGGGAGTCGAAGGCGTGATCGATGTTCACGATCTGCACGTCTGGAGCCTTGGCTCATCCTCGCATGCGCTGGCCAGCCACATCACGGTCGCAGAGATGCAGACGTCGGAGTGTGCGGGGATTCTCGAGGGGATTAACTGCGCGCTACGGGACCGGTTCCACATCCACCACACGACGATCCAGTTTGAGACGACCGGCTGTGAGACGACGCATGGCTGCAGTGCGCCTCCGCCGAAGCAGGTAGCTGGTGCGCATGACCATCACCATCACGGTCATAGCCATGCGCACTAAAACTTCAGCCATGCGCACTGAGCTTGTTTCTTAGAGCAGGGTTGCGTCGAGGGTAATCTCGGCAGCCTTCAGGACCTTAGAGAGCGGGCAGCCGAGCTTTGCGGCGTTCGCCAGCTCGTCAAACTTCGCCTTGTCGACGCCGGGGGCCGAGACCTTTGTGGTCAGGTGGATCTTGGTGATGGTCGGTCCATCAGGAAGCATCTCCAGGGTGACGACGGCGGTGGTCTCGATCGTCTCCGGCTTCAGGCCTGCTTCGGTGAACTGGGCGCTGAGGGCCATCGAGAAGCAGCCGGCATGGGCCGCTCCGAGCAACTCCTCGGGGTTGGTCCCGACACCGCTTTCGAAGCGTGAACCGAAGCTATATTGCAGGTCCTTGAGTGCGGAGCTCTGCGTCGAGATGGTTCCCTTGCCGTCCTTCAGACCGCCATGCCAGACTGCGCTTGCGCTACGATTCATTGTCGTTCTCCTGATGATCCTGTGCGTTGGGTATATCCGCTTCGAACTGTACTCTTTCGATGCTTCGAAGGTGAGAATGGAGCTTGAAATCTTCTTCAACCGATCGCGTGAGGGGACCCGATGGTGTGGTCGAGAAGCGACGAAACCGAGCGCGGAGGTGTCGCATCTCATCCTAAAGGTTGGAATACAAAGGCCCAAGGAGCTTCTACCGTGAACTTTAAGAAAACAATTTTTCTGCAGGCTGCTTTCATGACCCTCTTCACCGTCGGCGCCCTTAATGCGCAGCAGACGGTTACGACACCGACGACGCAGTCGGCGCCCACCATGACGAAGGATCAGGTGAAGGCACAGAAGAAGCAGCAGAAGCAAGAGGAGAAGGCTGCGGACGCCAATGCGAAGGCGGCGAAAAGCCAGGCCAAGGCGAAGAAAGCACAGGATGATGCGATTCAGGCTCAGCAGAAAGCTGCTAACGGAGCGACTGAGCCGAAGCAGTAGGCAGAGCACTCAAGGTTTTCGGCTTCGCTCAGGATGACAAACTTGCAGCGGCGAAGGCAGGCGTACCTGTCCGAGCGAAGCCCGATAGCCCCATGACCGCGAGTAATCTCTCAGGCTGACGCAGCAAGCTTCAGGCTACAGGTTTGCGCAGCGTCATTAACTTGAACTGCAGGAGCACCTTTCTTGTCAGGCCAGTCAGCGGAAGCTCTTCGAGTTCCTTTGTAGGGATCCACGAGATCATCTCTTTGCTGGCTGGAATTGCCTGGCGGAGGCCATCGTCCTCTGCGTCGCGCGGCGCCATGATCTGCACGAGATAGATCGTATTTGTAATCGAGTGGCGGAGGCGTGCAATCGGATTGCGTCCTTCGAGAGCATCGAGGGGAAGCGCAGGAAGCTCGTACATTCCAGCCATCAGGGACGCTTCATCGGGGCGGCGTTCCAACAGCACCTCTGTCCGGCCGACGCGTCGCCGCAGATCGAGCAGATATGCGGCTGAACGGTTCTGTGGGCGCTCGCGCGGTAGCGTGGCATGTTCGCCGCGAGTCTTGCAGAGAGCGAAGACCGGGCATTGCATGCAAAGCGGGGCCTTCGGGAGGCAGACGGTTGCACCGAGCTCCATCATGGCCTGGTTATGGTCGCCGGCGTCGTTCGCATCGTCGGTGAAGTGGCTCGGCGGGACAAGCGCGGCAGCCTGCTGATGGACGAAGGACTTACCAGCGGAGGTGGGATCTTCGACCCGGCCAGTGATCCGCAGCAGAACGCGTTCGACGTTGCCGTCGACCACGGCGATGCTCTCCCCGTAGGAGATGCTGGCGATGGCAGCGCAGGTGTACTCGCCAATGCCGGGCAGCCGCCGCAACTCAGCCGAGGTCCTCGGCATGTTGCCGTAGAGCTCCTGCGAGACGAATTGAGCGGCGCGATGCATCATGCGGGCGCGGCGATAGTAGCCGAGGCCCGACCACGCCGCCAGCACCTCGCTCTCAGAGGCGAGGGCGAGGTCGATTACGGTTGGGAAGCGTGCGAGGAAGCCGTGATAGTGCTCGATCACGGCGGCGACGCGGGTCTGCTGGAGCATGATCTCGGACACCCAGGTGCGGTAGGGATCGGAGATGCCGCGCCAGGGTAATTTGCGGGCATTTTTGGCGTACCAGGTCGAAAGATTCTGGCGAAAGTGATCAACGTTGATCGTCACAGGCTTGCTCGTGACCTGTAGCAAAGCTTTGGACATAATTTGGAATCCGAGGAGTTATACGGTATCGCCGGGCTTGGTCTTCGGCTTCACCGGCTCTGGTTTGCTGGGGTAGGGCATACCCTTGGAGAGGACCGCCTGCAGCTCAGCGTCGTAGTTGTAGATGTCGTCGAAGAAGTGGGTCTGACCATCCTCGGCCACGATCGCCGTCAGGTAGAAGATGACGATCGGGAGCGGGGTCTTCAGGTTGACCTGATGATTATCGTCGCCGGTATTCATCGCCTCCTGCACCTTCTCGAGATCCCAGCCCTGCTGATCCTTGTCGAGCTGACCGTTGAGAACCCAGGCAGCAAGCTCATCCGGCTTCTGCACGCGGACACAGCCGTGGCTGAAGTCGCGGCGAGTGCGGTCAAAGAGGTAGGTTTCGGGCGTGGAGTGCAGGTAGATGTCGTACTGGTTCGGGAACATGAACTTGACCAGGCCGAGTGAGTTCTTTGGGCCGGGCTTCTCACGCACCATCACCATGCCGTGGGCGACCTGGTTGACGGAGTAGTCGGGCAGGACGACACCTTTATTATTCGTGACCTCGTAGTTCTTGCTCTCGAGGTAGCTCTTGTTCGCCTCCATGTGAGGCACAAGCTCCTTCTTCGCGATGTCGACCGGAACGTTCCAGTAGGGGCGGAAGATGAGGTACTTCATGATGTGCGTAAAGACAGGTGTTTCGTGGTCGCCCTTTACCTTGCCTACGACGACGCGCATGGTGAAGTCGAGCTTGTGCTGGTCATCGTAGCCACGTAAGGCAAACTCCGGGAGGTTCACCATCAGGCGCGGATTCTGGTAGGGATCCGGCAGCCAGCGCCAGCGCTCCAGCGAGCTCTGCAGCTGGACGAGGCGGTCAGAGAGCGGGACGTTCAGCGATTTTACGGTCGATGTGGTCAGCTTGCCGTCCTCGGTCAGACCGTGGCGATGCTGGTAGCTCTTGACCGCTTCAGCGAAGGTCTTCGTGTAGGTCGAACCTGCCGGAGCGTCGCCGCCTGCCGGGGCATCCCCTTCAAGCTGAAGCCGCTGCCAGAGCTGCGCTGCTGCAGGGTAGCTGCCCCCGGGCGCGATTGCCTTCGCGACGTCGGGAAGTGGCTCGGCGTTGCTGTCCGTCTGCTGCTTTGCGAGATCGATGTAGTGGACGAGCGCCTGCTCAGTCTGGCGATACTGGTCGGAGTCGGGTTCGACGGAGGTGAGGAGCTGCGGGATATCCGAGCCGTCGACGGCCTTCTCGGTGAGGAACTGCGGGAGGTCATACTTCTTCTGCTGGGTGTCGATCTCGAAGTTGAAGTGCTCCGGGTTGACGCGGCCGATGTGCAGGTTGGAGATGAAGCGCATGGTCGCGATGGTCATTGCGACGTCGAAGCTGGCGAGCGCCGGGCCGGACTTGCCGGTGAGCTGCTGGACGCGGCCGGACCAGAGCGAGGCGTCGTAGTCCTCGGGGTTCAGCCCCTTCGCGGCAGAGTTCTGCATGGCCTGGATGAAGGCAGTGGCCTGCTCGGTCGGCTTGCCGTCGCGGGTCCACGCGACCTCGAAGTTGCGGCCGTCGTAGAACTTCTGTACCAGCGGCTGGTAGTCGACGAAGTTCGGCCACTTCATACCGGGCATGGTCGTCGCAGCGACGAGCGGCTGCAGATCGTTTGCATAGTCCGCTGTGTTCGGCTTGTGCGGGATGACCTCAGCGCCGCTGCTGGTCTTCTGGGGGCGGCTGTGGCACCCGGTAGCAACAAGGAGGAGCGAAAGGGCCAGGGTTGCGCCGGAGCTGCGGAAGGTAACTTTCTTCATGACGAGCAAACCGTCCTTAGGCCGGAAACACGAGTAAGTGATCAATATATGGATTTAGATGCAAGTTGGAGATTATCGTGCAAGCGCCGGAAGGGCAACGAGGCACAGAGCCGCCTGCGTTATGAGGATCGCGCCGGTAAGTCCCATAAAAAGCTTACGGTTGCGCGTTTCCAGGGCATCTGCGAAGGTTCCCCCGATAAACGTGAAAAGGAACGGGAGCGCCCACAGCCAGGGTGCCGTGATGTTCTGCGTGGTCTGGAGCGGGAGCAGGACCAGCAGCATCAGCAGCGGGGTCGTATTGCCGAAGTAACGGCTGCGCTTCACTCCGATATAGAGGATCAAAGCGACAACAGTTGCGATCAGGATCGGCGCGTTGGTCGGGTCTTTGATGAGATGGAGTGCGCCTGAGAGTGAGAACCAGAAGCGCGCGCCGCCACCGGTAAAGATGTAGCTGAAGGGCGCGGGCCGAAAGCTGTAGAAGGCGAAGAGGATGATCAGCGCACCGATCGCCGAGAAGATGGGAATCTGGATGACGTTGCTGCGGCGACGCTCCGCGACGTAGAGCATGAAGAGGACGGCGGCCACAAAGCCCACCATCGCCGCGAGCAGGTGCGCCGCAGCGGTCAGACCAAGCGCGAGCGTAAGCAGGAGGATGCGCGGGCGCCACTTGCGGCGCGGTCCCTGCATGGCGTGGGCGACCCCGATGGCGGTGTAGACCAGGCCGTACAGTCCCCACATGGCGAGGATGTCGTTGTTCGGATTGACCGCGAAGTGGATGATGGTCGGGCAGAAGGAGTAGAGACCGAGCGCAAGGAAGCCGCCCTCATTCCCGAAGAGCCGGCGCGCGACCCACCAGAGGCCGCCGCCGAGCCACATGGCGAAGAAGACGAACGGCAGGTGCAGCAGGTACTTGACGCTGGTCAGCTCGTGGCGCGCCTCCCACGTGGAGCCGTTGAGCGTGCCGCCGACGTAGAGCCGATTCTCGGGTTTGCGGAGCTTGTCGCTGGCGAGCAGGGCCAGGCGCTGGACGGTCAGCGGAAATCCGGCAACCCGGTAGGCAAAGGTGCCGTCGCCATTGAGGTTCCCGCAGGTGGTGAAGTAGCCAGCCAGCGGGGAGGGCCGCTCCCACATCTCGCGACCGCAGCGCGCATAGCGATAGTCCTGCTGCGAGATCTCCTGACGCCCAATGACCCAGAGGCATTCAGCCAGAAAGACCAGGAGCAGAAGCGCTGCGAGTTGCTGTGGCCGGCCGATGTGGATGCGGGGAAGCTTCATTCCTGTGTGCTGTCAGCCTCATACTACTCATTCTGTTTAGGGTAGCCGTGCTCGGCCGCAGCCCCGCTTCGAGTGTATCGTGTGGGAAGAGGTGTTATGCAGTCGCTTTCCTTCGTTCCCGGCCGGGCTTTTCTCTCGTCAAACTCCACCGCTGTTCCGTGGACCGTTGTCTTTGAAGACGAGGGTGTCGCGGGCTACTTCTATGCCTGCGACCGATCGCAGGAGATCCACGACAACAGCATCATGGACGCCATGCTGATCTACAACGTCGCTGCGCTTGCAAAGAGCGATGCGTAGCTGGAGCGGCCGGAGCCGGAGCGGATCGCCAGCGTCGAATGGTCGCGCGATGGTCAGCAGGCGGTGCTGTATCTGGATGGCTGGGCACAGGCCCTCTATGACTTTCAGGCTCGCTGCGGATACTGCCGCATGGACTTTCCGAACTTTATGGAAGGCGAAGGCGAGCGTTGGCGCAAGAGCACGCATGCATGGAGCGAAGCGGCCATTCAGCGTTTCGAATCAGCCCTTTACACCGAATAATCCGTTCTAACGCGATGCGTCCAATAACCCACGAAGTGGCGCCCGCCCGGCGTCAGGGCGCCTTACGCACTCACTTCTTATCCAAGAAACAAACGCTCCACAGCATTCCAATCCTCGACACGCCGATAGCCGGTCACGTCGACATTGTGGTTTGAGCTGTAGAGGATTCCCTCGCCCCTGAAGCGGCGCAGCTGGCGCGGATTGTCGTCGATCAGGAAGTCCGCGTTCAGGATGCTCTTGTCGCCGCAGAAGACGATGTGCGATGGCGGGATGGTCGGGAAGTATTTGCCGAGCCAGCGGAACTTCGCCTGGAACGAGGTCGGAACCTCCATGGCAGCGGTGGCGATGAAGACCTCGTAGTGGCCCTGCAGCCGTTCGATGACGCGCTGGGCGTTCGGCATTACTTCGAGCACCTCGAAGAAGTCGTCCGAGCGCATGTAGCCCTCGAGGACGCCGTGGTATTCGACGTCAACGACATCCCAGAGCCACTTTCCGTGGAGATCGGCCTTGGTGATCTGGCGCTCGTGGTCGCGGTTATAGCGGAGAAGATGCTCGGCGACGGCATCGGCCATCACCTCATCCATGTCGATACAGATGCGCTTCAAGGGGGGTACCTTTCCTTCCTTGCTGGCCCGGCTGGTGCGTTTAGAGGGAGCGAATGATGGAGGCGGCGATGCTCTCAACGGGAACGGTCTTGCGCTGCGGAGCGTCGCGGGCGGGGTCGTAATAGAGCAGGCGGCCGCAGGATTCGCAGCTCATCATGGTGTCATCGTTGCTGCGGTCGCGGAGATCGTTCCAGCGCTGGGGGCGCACCATCATCTGGCAGGCCATGCACTTCTGGTTGATGGCCTCGGCGACCGCTGTGCCCTTGCCTTTGGCGATGCGATCGTACGTGGAGAGCGCAGCCTCGCTGATCTGGGGCCGCAGGGCTGTTCGGAGAACCTCCACCGCCGCGAGCGCAATTTTATCGGCGGCTACAGTTTCGGCGGAGCGGGTGCGTTCCCGTGCAAGAATCTTGCCGGCCTCTTCAACGGCGGTATCGGCCAGCCCACGCTGCGTGTCGAAGGCTTCGCTGCGCTCCATGCTTTCAATCTCGGCATCTTCAAGGCGGCTGATCTCGCCCTCTTCAAAGGCGATCTGGTGCTCAAACGCGGTGACCTGGATGGTAGTTGTCGCGAGGTCGAGCTGCTTGCGGATCCGTGCGATCTTCGCCTGATGATCTTTGACGTCCGACTCCTGGCGTCGCCGCAGCACCTCTTCCTTGCCGGCCAGATCGATGACGACGGCTCGCTGGCCTTCCACAGCTTTAAGCTTTGCTTCGAGGCTGGCGACCAGCTTCGGGAGTGCGATCA
>CAZZZQ010000138.1:2537-8078 GCA_964658405.1 uncultured Sphingomonas sp. | reverse complement strand
ATCGAGCGTCTGCGCCATCCGGATTGTCGTCGCGCGCGAGGGACGAAACTCCGGCGGCAGGCCAAGATGGTCGAGCGCAAAGAGCCGGTCGTCGCGCGTGATCGTCAGAAATCCGGCCGAGGTCAGCCGTTGATTCAGGGTGTCGGGGAAGGAGTCGCCGATCCAGTTGAGGTTCACCTGGCCGCTGCGATTGTCGAACGGCAGCACGAGAACAAGGCGTCCCGTTCCGCGAACATCGGAGGAGGCGCTCGCCGCATTGGCCTGGCTGAGGCCCTGATGCACGGCACAACCAGCCAGCAGGAGCGACAGGGCGGTGGTTCGAACGGTCCGGCGGAGAGGAGCAATCATCGGCACAATGCCGATTATATGCGGCTGCCCTTAGCGACGCGCTGGCAGGACGAGCGCCGCATCGACCACACGGGGGAAGTGCAGTACGGCCGCCCATTCGCCGCCTCGGCTCGCCTGCCAGACCACCTCGCCGTGCAGCAGGGCTGCTGCCTCGGCCGGGCGCAGGTCGTGGTGGAAGTCGAAGTACTTAGCGTCTGCCGGCTCATTCTGGCGCCCGAGGTTCACCTTGCCCGGTGGCGGCTCCCACTTGGTGGAAAAGATCAAGGCGGTATCGTAGCTGCCGGGATCGGTTGCTGCCTTCTGCAGCTGCTCCAGCGAGAAGTTCTGGATCCCAGTCACCTTGAAGGCGTGGCGCGTGTAGCCGATCTCGGGCCGCGCCAGCTCGGAGGTCGCAGGCCACGCCGTCAGGACGGTCGCCGCCGGGTAGTTCCGCTGGATAAAGTCGATCGCCCCCTGGTGGAGCACGATCATGTCGCGATAGGTGAGGTTGTCCTCGGGCGCGAAGGCGTACGGCGGATTGATCCAGATTCCGCAGAGAAAGCCGGCCGCGCTGAGCGCACCGATCCACAGCCAGCCGCGCAGCCGCCGCTGCCACTCGACCGCGCACATCAGCAGGATCAGCGGATAGAGCGGAAGCAGATACCGCGTCAGCAGCGCGCCGCCGAGGATCGAGAACTCCAGCAGGTTGGCGACGAGGACGACCCAGATCGCTATGTAGATCGACCGCGGCAGCCGTGGCTTGATCGCCGGGATCCATAGAACCGCCGCCGTGCAGGCCACCGGGACGAACATGTTCATGTGCACCGTCAGGTGCAGGATGCGATGCCAGAGGCAGAGCGCGATCCGGTACGCACCCAGGTTTGCGGTGGCGTTGTAGCGGAGAAACTCAGGATTTCCGAAGACGAAGCCGGTCTTGTGAAAGTGGTACGCATACCACCCAACCAGCGGCAGCCCGGGAAAGAAGAGTCCCGCGGCCCACCGGAGATGCGTAGCCTTTTCGCGGTTCCGAAGGAGCTGAGCGCACTCCCAGAGACCCAGCGCGACCGGCGTAATGATTGCCGTCTCCTTCGAGAGCGCCGCCAGCGAAAACAGCGCCGCCGCGAGAAAGAGATCCCGCGGCCGACGGCTTACAAGACCATCCTTCGCCGGAATATAGAAGGACAGACCCCACAGCGTGAACGCTGCCGCAAAGATATCCGCGTGGGCGAGCGTACTCTGGGCAAACCAGACCGGGTAGAAAGCGGTGAGGACTGTAACCACCGTGGCGACTAGATCGCCTGCCACTCGCCGGGCAATCCGAAAGACCGCCAGCAGCGCAGCCGCGGCCACCAGGCACACCAGCACACGCGTGCAGATGACGGCGAATCCGGCGAAGTGCCACCACGCCGCAATCAGCACGGGAGGCAGCGGCGGATGCGCGTTGGTCACGGTCGACTGCGGGATCAGCGTGCCGGTTCTGAAGAAGTCGAGCGCCGCCGGAATGTAGTAGCCGCCCTCATCCCAGAAGTAGGGAAGGTGCAGCAGGGTCCAGTGCGTCAGATCAACGATCGCGAAGAAGAGTGGAAAGAGCAGCCAGAGCGGCAGTTCAGCGGCGGTGCGGGTCTTCTGGAAGGGCGATCTGGCTGCTGGCACGGGCTAGTTGAATTGCCTGTTCTGTGGCGGGAGCGGCTCGAGGGCAAGCTCGCCGAAGGCCTGTTCGTACTGTGCCAGGTTGCTGCCGAGCACGTTCCAGAGAGCCTTCGCCTGCTGCGGGCTCAGGTAGACGCCCTGAAAGTTCTCGACGTTGACCTGCTCCTTGCTCTCCTGGTGCATGGTCCCGAAGACGAGGAAGAAGTCCCACACACTCATCCGTACCTGCACGCTGTTCGCGTAGCCATCGCGATATTCGCTGGTCTGGCTCAACTTCAGGGAGGGCTGTTCAATCGGTGCAGGCGGCTGGGACGACTTGATTTCGCTCATGGACTCTTTTCAGTGGTTACAAAGCTTGTCTGGTGCGGGAGAGGGGACTTGAACCCCTACGCCTTGCGGCGCCAGATCCTAAGTCTGGTGCGTCTGCCAATTTCGCCACTCCCGCTTGGTGTTCCGAACAGAAGGAACGAGTGCCGTTTCTTCATTATCGCAACGAAGCGATCTACCTGCCAATACTATCGCAGGGCGTTTATCGGGCGCTGATTCGCCGCAGTGCCCCTCATTGCGCAGCGGTCGCCGGAGTTTTGCGATAAAGTGAATTCATCTCGAGTTCATACATGGGTGATTTGTCTCTCACCTCTTCCTCCGGCATGCAGGCATTTCTGTCTCCGGGGAGTACTCCACCTGCCGCCCGATCACACAGGGGCATGGTTGTTCCGTCTTCTGCAGTCGCGTTCGAATCTCTGAAAGATAAGGTGCTAGACCGGTATGGGAATTTCCAGGCGTGACTTTCTAATGCGAGTTGGGCAGGCTGGTGGGTACAGCGCTGCATTTGCAACCATGCAGTCCCTCGGGCTGATGCCGATGAAGGGCATCCAGGCACAGGAGATCGCAGCACCGGCCGGCGTCGGCAAGGGTGTGAAGGTGGTCGTGCTCGGCGCAGGTATCGGCGGTCTCGTCTCCGCGTGGGAGCTGAAGAAGCTTGGCTACGACGTCACGCTGCTTGAAGCACGCGAGCGCCCCGGCGGCCGTAACTGGACCGGCCGCAACGGCAGCAAGGTCAAGTTCGTCGACGGCACGGAGCAGACCATCGCGTGGGAGGAGGGGAACTACCAGAACCTCGGCCCCGCCCGGCTCCCCAGCACCCACTGGACCATGCTCGCCTATGCCCGCGAGCTGAAGGTGCCGATGGAGGTTGAGATCAACACCTCCAGGTCGGCGCTTCTGCAGAACGACAAGGCGAACAGCGGCGCAGCCGTTCCGCAGCGCAAGGCGATCAACGACACCCGCGGTCATGTGTCCGAGCTGCTTTCGAAATGTATTATGCAGGGCGCCCTCGATGCGGAGATCACGAAGGAAGATCGTGAGCGCATGACGGCATTCCTGAAGATCTACGGCCCGCTCGACAAGGCAGGGAAGTATGTCGGCTCGGACCGTGCCGGCCTGAAGACGCCTCCGGGCGCAGGCACACAGATCCCCGTCGTCGAAGCGCCGATGGACATGCACATGCTCCTCGACGAAAACTTCTGGAACGGCATGCTCTACGAGGAGACGTGGGACTGGCAGGCGACGATGATGCAGCCCGTCGGCGGCATGGACCGCATCCCCTTCGCGTTCTCGGAGGCGCTTGGCCCGATCGTCCAGTACAACTCCCCCGTGACCGGCTGGAAGAAGACCAGCAAGGGTGTGCAGGTCTCCTACACGCACGACGGCGCAGCGAAGCAGATCGAAGCCGCCTACTGCATCTGCGCCATGCCCTTCTCGATGATCAAGAAGATTCCGCACGACCTCTCGCCTGCCTTTGCGAAGGTCATTGACGAGAGCACCATGGCCAGCAGCTTCAAGATCGCATGGGAGTCGCGCCGCTTCTGGGAGCAGGACTACAACATCTATGGCGGTCTCTCCTTCGTCGCACAGGGCCCCAGCCCGGTCTGGTATCCAAGCTCGAGGCTGATGCATCCGACCGGCATCGTCGTCGCCGGCTATACCGATGAGACCGCCGATCCCGCGTTCCTGAAGGCGTCGATGCAGGAGAAGTTTGCCGCCAGCCGCGGCACCATCGAGAAGCTCCACCCCGGCCACGGCAAGGAGCTCAAGAACCCCATCTTCTGCGGCTGGAAGCATATCGAGTGGACCGAAGGCTCGTGGATCCGCAGCTACGGGGGCGGCCTGAGCGGCTACGACACCATCATCCAGGCCGACGGCCCCGTCTACTTTGCGGGCGACACGATCAGCCATATCGTAGGCTGGCAGGAGGGTGCTGCGCTCAGCGCACGCCGCGCCGTCTCGATGATCAGCGACAAGGTCAAGGTGGCACGCCTTACCAGCCTCTCGGAACCCGTCACCGCCTAGACACCCTCAACCGCAGCAGCTCTTTACCCGAACGATGAAGCACGGAGATTCCTGATGAAGCGGATGTATCTTGCAGCAGCAGTCCTTGCAGTCTCAAGCGCGATGCACGCACAGGTCGTCGTCAAGCACCTGCAGCCCAACGAGAAGTCGCCGATCGCGAACGGCGTCTGGGCAGGCGACACCCTGTACCTCAGCGGCCAGCTCGCCAGCCCGGTCACACCGGCGGACGCAGCCAAGGGAACCGCCGCCGTCTACGGCGACACCAAGGCCCAGTCGCTCTCCGCACTGACCAAGATTCAGGCACTCCTCAAGGAGCAGGGCCTCGACATGAAGGATGTCGTCAAGATGTCCGTCTTCCTCGCCGGCGATCCGGCGATGGGCGGCAAGCTCGACTTCGCCGGCCTCCAGGCAAGTTACACAACCTTCTTCGGCACCGCCGCACAGCCGAACAAGCCCGCCCGCAGCGCCTTCCAGGTCGCCGCCCTCGCCGCTCCATGGGCGCTGGTCGAGATCGAAGTGATCGCCGTCCGCAGCAAGTAATCCAGTTTTGCAACGAAGAAGGGAGCCCGTTATGGGCTCCCTTTTACTTTGTCACTCCTGAAGAGAATCTGCGGTTGTACTACTTCGCGGTGGCGATCGTAGTCTCGATCGCCGGAGTCGACTTCAACTCCCGTGCCCGCTGCTCCACCGCCCGCATCACCCGCAGCAGATTCTCGCCGTAGACCTTCTTGATATCCGTCGCGCTGTAACCCTTCTCAAGCAGCGCCTTCGTCAGGGCAGGGAACTTGTCGTACGAGCTGAGCTCAGCCGGCACGCATCCAACGCCGTCGAAGTCCGTCCCGATCCCGACATGATCGATTCCGCCGACCTTCACCGCATGGTCGATCTGGGCGACCACATCGGCAAGCGTCGCCGGCGGCAGCTTCGCCGTAGACTCCTCCTCAAGCTTCTCCATCGCGGCCTCGCGGGCCACTGGATCCTCAATCTTCATCGCCTCTTTGAAGCGCGGCCGAAGCTCCGCCATGATCGGCTTCGAAGCGTCCGAGTAGCGCTGCGAAAGGTACGCGCAGTCAAAGTTGATCTGCATCGTTCCGCCCTTCGCCGCCAGCGCCTTGATCATCTCGTCGGTCATGTTGCGCGTGTGATTCGAGACCGCGCGGCAGCTTGAGTGCGATGCAATGATCGGCGCCGTCGAGACCTCAAGCGCATCGT
>CAZZZQ010000138.1:0-2527 GCA_964658405.1 uncultured Sphingomonas sp. | reverse complement strand
AAGGTCTTGTCCGCCGTGTGCGAGACGTCCACCATCATGCCGAGCCGGTTCATCTCGCGCACCACATCCTTGCCGAACGGCGTCAGCCCGTTGTGATGCGTGACGGTCGTATCGTCTACGTCGCCCTGGGAGTCGGCCCAGTTATTCGTGTTGAAGTGGGTCAGCGTCATGTACCGTACGCCGAGCGCATAGTAGTCGCGCAGCAGCCGCAGCGAGTCCTCGATCGCGTGTCCACCCTCGATCCCCATCAGTGCAGCGATCTTGTGATCCTTGTGCGCGCGAACGATATCGTCCGCAGTCGTCGCATAGACAAAGTCGTTCGGATGCGCCGCGATGACGTCGGTCCGAACGGTGTCGATCATCTGCAGCGCGCGGTTCGCGGAGTGATTATCCTTCGTATACTCTGCGCCGACGTAGACCGCGAAGAACTCGGCCCCGAGGAAGCCCTTCATGCGCGGCAGATCGGTCTGGCCGGTCTTGTTCGGCGTGCTGATGTCGTAGCCAGTCACCGTCTTCGAGGTGATGTCGTCATGGGTGTCGATCAGGATGGCGTCACGCGTGATGCGTGCCACCTCGGCGTCAGTGACGGGCGTGGACCGGGGCTGCTGTGCTGCAAGGGCAAGGCCGGAGAGGAGGCTGAGTGCGGTCGCGGAGCGTACAAACTGCGAGATCTGGAACAAGGTTTTCCCTTCGAGTGGAACGTGCAACCGTGTTGAGCAAACTGCGCTAGGAGAGTTGAGGAAACGGAAGATCTACAAATGGATCGTGCATGGATGCGGTCGCTGGCGGGGTGTCCATGACCTCTTTGAACGCTGTCTTGAAGATCGCCATCTCCGCCGGTGTCCCCACGCTGATCCGCACCGTGTTCGGCCAGATCGGCCACGTCCGTCCGATGTAAACATTCTTGGCCTGCATCGCCGCGATCACCTGCTTGCCATTGCGGCCGGTATCGATCATGAAGCAGTTCGAGTGCGACGGAATGTACTTGTAGTGATTCGCTTCGAGGAAGGCGAAGGTGTCGTTGCGTGTATCGGCGATGATCTTCTTACGCGTCGCAACCAGGTCCGGCTCGAGCAGGCTGACGTTCGCAGCGGCCGAGCCTGTGATCGGCATCGCATTCTGGCCAAAGGGCTGCAGCTTCGCCAGCAGGTCCGGCCGGCCGACTGCAAAGCCACACCGGATCCCCGCCATCCCGTACACCTTTGAGAAGGTCCGCAGCACGATCAGGTCCTTATCCGCGGCCACGAGATCCAGCACATTGGGCGAGTCGGAGAGATGGATGTACGCCTCATCCACCAGCAGAATCGAGCCCTTCGGCTTGTTCTCGAGCGCGTAGATGATGTCTTCTTTAGCCGTCAGTGTTCCGGTAGGGTTGTTCGGATTACAGATGTACAGCACACCTGCGTTCGGATCGGCCGCAATCATCGCCTTCACATCATGCGAGTAGTCCGGCCGCAACGGCACCTTGTAGATCTTCGCTCCGGAGACCTTTGCCGCCACCATGCCCGCCTCGTACGACGGATCTGCCGTCACAAAGCCGTGGCCCGGCGAGGTAAATGCCAGCACGGTAAAGTGCAGCGGCTCCGATGAGCCGGCATACACCGCGACGTACTCCTCCTTCAGCCCGTTCTGTGCTGCGAAGGTCTTCGTCAGCTTCTCGGTCTCGCCATCGATATCGTACCGGCCACCTTTGTGGGCGATCGCCGCAATCGCCTCGCAGGCCGCCTTCGACGGGCCCAGCGGATTTTCATTGGCATTGATCAGGACTGCGTCGGCAGGCATCGTCGGACGAACCCGGCGCGCCCCTGCCTTGGGTTTTGCAGCAGGCGCTGTCTGCAGCGCGGCATAGGCGAAGTGAGCCTCGGTGAGGATCGGCATCGAGCTCGCCAGGCCGGCGAGACGCATGAAGGTACGGCGGGAGAGAGAAGACATATCGAAGCTCCTGTGGCGATTCAAGTATGTAACTACTACAGATACAACTCAGAGGTGCAGCCAGGGCCGAAGGGGTCGAACTCATGAATAGAAACGTGACACTACTGTAAATCAAGTGGGTCGTTGTCGAGTGTCGTCTTACGACCTCCGATCAGAGGGCCCCCTCCTAAGGTGTAGAGGTGGCATTACTTATTTCCGTTGACACCCTGTTCACACTTCGCTACTCTCAGAAACATCACCACAGAGCTGTCTATAGAAGAGTTGATGGACCCAGATCTTTTGGGCTCTTGCCTCGAAGTGTATTCAGCTCCCGCCTTGAGTCGTAAAGCAGGAGCAGCGTGTGTCACAAGGACTTGCTTCACCTGCAGCAGTAGTCTTGTACAGCCCGTTGTACCTCTGGGGCAAAAATCCAGGGTCGTTCTGAACTACGCACCAGATCAGTCATAAAAATCAGTTTCTTAGCCGACAAGTTGACGACCAACGTGTACCTGCAGCTTGGGGCGCGATCGGTTTCGCTGTCGCCAGGAACGGGTCAGAGCCACACGCGTCTCTAGAGTTGTCCGGCGACTTCACAGCGCGGGCGCGAGAGCCGACG
>CAZZZQ010000137.1:0-8102 GCA_964658405.1 uncultured Sphingomonas sp. | reverse complement strand
GTTTGCGACTGGCTGAGCGCAAAGGGGATTACCTGCCTGATCCTGAAATACCGTGTCCCGAACACGGGTCCTTACCCGAAGTCCGACGCCGCCCTGCAGGATGCGCAGCGAGCCGTCGGCCTCGTCCGCGAGCATGCGGCTGAGTGGAAGGTCGACCCGAAGCGCATCGGCGTCCTCGGCTTCTCAGCCGGCGGCCACCTTGCGGCTGCTCTGAGCACCCACTTTGAGCATCGCCTCTACCCCGCCATCGACGCAGCGGATCAGATCAGCTGCCGTCCGGACTTCGCCGTGGTCGTCTACCCCGGCTACCTGGTGGACGATCAGAAGGGGATGGCCTTCAGCCCCGATCTTCCGGTGACGAACGAAGTCCCGCCCACCTTCCTGGTCCAGGCTGAGGATGACCCCGTCCACGTCGAAAACTCAACGGCCTACTTCCTCGCATTGAAGAATGCCGGCGTCCCGGTCGAGATGCACCTCTACGCCAAAGGTGGCCATGGCTACGGCCTCCGCCGCACGGAGCTGCCGGTCACCACCTGGCCCGACCGTGTGGATGAGTGGCTGAAGACGATTGGGATGGTGCAATAGCGGGTCTGCAGCCGTAAAGAGATGGGAAGACGATGACACTGAGCCGGCGACTTAGCGGCGCGTGCCACCGAATCCGAATCAGCGCGAATATCGTCCCGTAAATATTTCGGCCGATCTTGGCATGATTGCCCCCGACCATTCCCCGACGGGTCGTATCTTGCACATCCAACTGAGTTTGCCTGTCGTATCAACCCAATGACGGGATCAGTATCAGAAAGGCCAATCGCAGTACGCAGCGACTTCAACAGCACAGCAATCATCATGAGTCGCAACGACCTGCGGAGGCTGACTCCGTGGGCACTGCTTTATGCGTTCACTCTTCTGCAACGTTTGACAGCGATGTCTTTGACTGGCAGCACCTTTTGAATTAGACTTACAGCCCGTCAATGCTGGTCGTCCTGTTCGTGCCAGCACAAATCTGATCCTGCCACACCAGAAATTCCTCTAAGGGAAGGCATTATTAGCTCCGAAGCGATGCGAACGCACAGCCAAATCCGGACTTTTGACGCATATACGCTCGATCTCGATGCTGTCGAGCTTCGCGTTGCGGGTCGAAAGCTGGACCTGCCGCCAACGCAGCTTGGAATCATGAAGACGCTTGTGCAGGCGGCCGGTGAGATCGTCTCAAAGGAAGAGCTAAAGGCGACGGTTTGGCAGGACAGCACCGTGGGAGATAGAGGTCTCGGACAGTCTATCGTTCAGCTGCGACGAGCGCTCGGGACGCAACCGAATGGTCGGGAGTATATCGAGACAGTCCCACGTAAGGGATATCGCCTGGATCCGCAGGCCTTTCGCATTGGGGCGTACTCTACACACGATCCTGGAATCGCTGGCACAAGCACAACGCGAATCAGCCAGGAACAGTACCAAATTCTGGTCGACTCGATCGAAGACTACGCAATCTACATGCTTGATTGTGATGGACGCGTCTGCAGCTGGAACCCCGGGGCGGAACGAAACAAAGGTTACACCGCCGATGAAGTCATTGGCCTCCACTACTCCATGTTCTTCGGGCCCGATGACATAAGCGACGGCGTCCCTGAGAAGCATCTCAGGGCAGCCATCCGGGATGGGCGGCATGCAGGTGAAGGCTGGAGGATACGCAAGAGTGGCGAGCGCTTTTGGGCGACGTTTGTACTCACCGCAATGCGTGACTCCGAGCGAAAGCTCATCGGTTTTGCTAAGGTGGTCCGGGACTTGAGCGTTCGAAAGCGCCAGGAAGAAGAGATGCTCCGCATGGAAGCAATGGTGCGGCGCGATCGGGATCGGCTGAGCGCCGCTGCTGAAAGCAGCATGGACGCCTTTTACATCTGCGACGCAGTACACAACGAGTCGGGTGAAATCGAAGACTTCGTTTTCACCTTCCTGAACAGGAACGTTGAGAAGATGGTTTCTATTCCTCGCGATATCCTGCTGAATGGAAAGATGTGCGAGCTGCTGCCGGTGAACCGAACCTCGGGGCTATTCGACTCCTACAAGAGGGTCGCCGAGACGGGCATTCCCTATATCGCCGAACTCCCCGTAGAGGCTGAACAGGTCTTAAGCAAATGGATTCGTGTTCAAGCAGTCCGCCTTGAAAGCGGGGTGGCGATCACGGCCTCGGACATCACAGAACGCAAGGTTGCCGAGGAAAGAATTCGCCACCTTGCCCATCATGATCATCTGACAGGACTCACCAACCGAAGCCTGCTCGACGATCGAATCTGTCAATCAATCGAGCGGGCAAAGCGCTATGGAGGCAAGGTTGGCGTCTGCATGATTGACCTTGATCACTTCAAGCCGATCAATGACGAACATGGTCACCAAGTGGGCGATCAGGTACTGGTAGAGGCGGCCAAGAGAATTCGTATGGCCATTCGCGCGACCGACTCCGTCATTCGAGTTGGTGGCGATGAGTTCGTTGTCGTTCTGCCAGACAACGATGCACCTAAAAATATAAGTATGGTCTCGACGAAGATCGCTGCCGCGATCTGTGAACCGATGGTCATAGCGGGCAAGACGATCCAGGTAGGCTGCAGCCTCGGGATTGGGGTCTACCCGGATGACGCAAGCGAATCGCAGGCACTGCTCTTACGCGCCGATCAGGCAATGTACAGGGTGAAGAGCGCCCGTAAAGACTGTCAATCGAGCCATGAGCCTGCCTAGACTCTGCACGCCGTCATGCGAATCTACTTCGAGTCTCCATCCAGATCCGTCCGCTCCCGCACTACCTCTAGATGGTCGCCTGCATCGGTCATCTCGTAGATCTTCCCGCGTGCGTTCTTGAACGGCCGATGCAGTACGAGCATCAGCTGGCCGTCGAAGTTGTGGAAGAGCATGCCGTGGCCGCTGTCCTGATGGACGAGCGGGGTGAGCTGCTCCCATGGACCCTGGATCTCGCCGGAGCGTGAGCGGGCGATCGTCTGGACGTAGCTGCTGCCGGCATCGGTCACGCCGTGGGCATGCTCATAGCTCGACCAGAGCATGAGCAGGTGATTGTCCTTCGTGCGGAAGAGCTCCGGACCGTCGGTGATGTACACCGAGCCTCGTGTGCTGGGGACGATGTCCGCGTTCAGCCAGGGCGCGTCGGAGCCCTTGAAGAGGTGGATGGGCGGCCCGGAGGCTTCGCTGAGATCAGGCGTCAACGGGATCGCCTCGATGGTGCCATCGGTCTTCTGCAGCCACTCATGCGCATAGACCATCCACGGCTGATTGCTGCGGTCGACGTAGAGCGTGCCGTCAAGGGTCATGAAGTCGGCGGGCGGGACAGGGCCGTCGCTCTTGATTGGGACAAAGGGACCTGTCGGTTGATCGGAGATCGCAATGATCGTGCCGCGCATGTAGGTCGCCCGGCCGAGGGGCGACGGCTGCGGAATGGGCCGGGCCTCGTTGTGCAGCGTCGTGAAGAGGTAGAAATGCCCGTGCCAGACGTGAACCTCGGGAGCCCACGCACCGTCCTGAGCCCAGAATTGATCCGGGACCGTGAAGACGACGCGCGGCTTCGACCAGTGCTTTAGGTCCTTGCTCGTGTAGGCCATCGTGCCGCGACGATTCTCGTGGGTCATCGAAGCGACGTTCGAAGTGTAAAGGAAGTATGTCTTCGACGCGGCATCCGCGAGAATAAACGGATCGTGGAGCGGCATGGAAGGCAATGTAAGCGGGTAGTCCTGGGCGCGCAGCAGGGTCGATGCGAGGATGATCGCAAGGAAAAAAGTCTTCGTCATAGCTAGATCACTGTATCGCCCCGACGCCAGACGAGGCTACCGCTGGCCGACCGACCTGGCCCGCCAGCGTTGCACTATGCGAACTGCTCGAGGAAGCGCATGTCGCCGGAGTAGAAGTGGCCAATATCCGAGATGCCGTGCTGAATCATCGCAATGCGTTCGACGCCCATGCCAAAGGCGAAGCCGGTGATCTTTGCAGGGTTGTAAGCAGCGTCCCTGCCCTGCGCGACGCGCTGCTCATCGACAGCGGCGAAGACCGCAGGGTCCACCATGCCGCAGCCGAGCAACTCGATCCAGCCGGAGTGCTTGCACTTGCGGCAGCCCTTGCCCGCGCAGAAGATGCAGGAGATCTGCACGTCGGCGCTGGGCTCGGTGAACGGGAAGAACGACGGGAAGAAGCGCGTCTTTACCGCCGATCCGAAGAGCGCCTTCATCGCGTGATCGAGCGTCCCCTTCAGGTCTGAAAACGTGATGTTGGTGTCGACGCAGAGCCCTTCGACCTGGTGGAAGATGGGCGAGTGCGTGGCGTCGGCAGCGTCGTTCCGGTGCACCTTGCCCGGGATGACGATCCGCACGGGCGGTGCCTGCTCGATCATGGTGCGAATCTGGACCGGGCTGGTGTGGGTCCGCATCAGGAGCCGGTCACGGGCTGGGCGCGACTGCTGGTTCGCGATCACGAGGGTGTCCTGCGTGTCGCGGGCCGGATGGTTTGGCGGAAAGTTCAGCGCCTCAAAGTTGTAGAAGTCCGAATCCACCTGCGGGCCGAGGTTGGTTGAATAGCCGAGATGATGGAAGACCTCCACGATCTCGTGCATCGTCTTCAAGAGCGGATGCGGGATTCCAGGGGCGCGAACCGTACCGGGAAGGGTGATGTCAATTCCCTGCTGAACGGGCTTGGAAGCAGCGGCGGCAGGAGCCTCGAGCGCCTGCTCGATCTGCTGCTTCAGTTGGTTGAAGCGGATCCCAAGCGGTTTGCGAGCCTCCGCCGGAGCGGACTTGAGCCAAGCTTCGCTGAGCGTCTTGAGGCGGCCCTGCTTGCGGCCAAGCCAGTGAAGGCGGAATGCTTCGGGGTCCTGAACGTCCGCGCGGACCTCAGCGGTCAGGGTGGCGAAGGCAGCATCGAGTGCAGGTTCATCAAAGGAGGCGAGTTGGGGGATAGCTTCGGTCATGATCGGTCTTCTTCAGAATAAACTGCGTGGCCCCTTGAAGAGCCCGGGGCCACCTCGCTAAAGCGAGATCAGGACGATGATGACCACGAGCGCCCCCATCAGCAGGCTTCGGCGATCGGTGATGGCGTAGACGACGGGGTCCTCATCGAGCTGGCCGCGTGAGGCGAGCAGCCATAGGCGGCTGATCCAAAGCAGCAGCACAGGGACGAGCAGCCAGAGCCGGTTCGGGTGGCCATAGAGCGCCGCAGCGCTGATGTTCGAGATGTAAAGCGTGAGGACGACCACCGAAGCGTAGCCGCTGGCCGACCCAAAGCTACGGAGCTGTTCGATATCCGAGACCAGGTAGCCGCGGCCCTGGATCTGCGTGGGTGCAGGCTCCCGCTGGCGCAGGCCTTCGAGTTCGGCAAAGCGCTTGACGAAGGCGAGCGAGAGGAAGAAGAAGATGCTGAAGCCGCCCAGCCAGGTCGAGACGCCGACCCCGGTCGCGGCTGACCCGGCCAAAATCCGGATTGTATAGAGGCCGGAGAGCACAATGACGTCGACCAGCACAGCGCGTTTCAGCCGGAAAGAGTAGGCCGACGTCGTGACGGCGTAGATGGCCAGCCACTCAAGAAAGTAGTAGGGGCGGTTCATCAGGGGACCGCCCGAGATCGCTTGCACCATGTGCGGCAGCAGGATCGCCAGGGCAAGAGAGCAGACGAGGAAGAGACCGACGACGGCGATTCCGGCCAGTGCGGAGAGATCGCCTGCGGCGAAGGGTCGGCGGCGCTTCCGCAGGTGCTTCCGGTCTGCCTCAAGGTCCAAAAGATCGTTAACTATATATGTAGCCGAAGCACAGAGACCAAAGCTGACGAAGGCGATCAGGGCTCCCACAATCGGGCCGACGGACCAGTCATGTGCGAGCAGAAGCGGAAGGAAGATGAGGATGTTCTTCGCCCACTGGTGGAGCCGGATGGCCTTTAGCCAGGCCTTGACCGGGGACGGGGCATCGATAAAGGAGCGGACCGGCGTCACGTTCGCCTTCTTGAGTGCGCCGGTCAGGCTGGAGGTTGGATTAGCCACCATCGGATCGAGGCAGTTAGCCAGCAGAGGGACGTCAGGCAAAGCATTCCCGATGTAGGTGAAGTTATTCCCAAATCGTGCCTGAAACGCCGCTAACTTGTTCTTTCCAGCAAGGTTGATGCTTCCATTTGAAGCGAGTACTCCGGTGAAGATGCCTAGCTGAGCGGCAACACGTTCGGCGAGGGCGGTATCGGCTGCGGTCGCGAGGTAGATCGGGCGGCCGGTCGCGTACTGTTGCTCCAGATATTGCAGGAGCTCCCGGTTGTACGGCAGGTGAACGACATTGAGCTGAACAGAAGAGGTGATGTGGCGCTTGAGCGCGGCCTTGCCCTGGCCCAGCCAGCCGGGCAACTTCAGCAGCATGGCCGGATGCTGGCGGGCGAGCGCGAGCACGGAGTCGTAGAGCGTGTCGGACTTGACCAGCGTACCGTCGAGATCGACGCAGAGTGGATGGAGGGCAATCGGTTCAAGAGCGACAGCCACCTTGGCACCTTCTGAGAACGACATACGTCATTATCATTTAGTCTTGGTGTCGGCACGTAAAGATTGAGTTGACAATCTCTCAACGTGATCGTTCCGATACGGCAAACGTAGCTGATGAGTGGTAAATAATTCGACCTCTCGGAGACGATTGGGCTGCATAACCTTATATCCAGAGGGTAGATCTTAGCTATGCCATCAGAGCTGTACGCATCAGGGGTCGAGGGCTCCCTTCCTCCGTCGGAGCCGCTCTCAGAGCCAAGCCGGCACAGCCCCGAACCTCCGTCAGGTAACGGTCTGGTCCGTAAGATATTGGTGCTGCTGGCGATCGTTCTGATCGTAGGTGCAGCCGTCTGGAAGATCCGGCGGAACCAGTCCCAGCAGGACGCAGAGAACGCGAAGATGGCGGTTCAGGGCGACCGGCCGACGCTGGTCCTGACCTCTGCCGTAGAACGAAAGACCATGCCGGTCTACCTGAATGCGCTTGGTACCGTTACCGCCTACAACACGGTCACCATCAAGACGCGCGTGGATGGCCAGCTAATGCGGGTCAATGTCCGTGAGGGGCAGGCCGTGAAGCAGGGCCAGCTCCTGATGGAGATCGACCCCGCCCCCTATGCGGCCGCAGTTGCACAGGCTGAGGGCCAGTTGGCAAAAGATCAGGCTAACGCGAAGAACGCCCAGGCCGAAGCGCAGCGTTACACGGCGCTTCGTGAGGCAGGCGTCGTCTCGCGCGAGAGTGAGCAGACACAGCTTTCGCTCTCCGGCCAGGCGGACGGCTCCATCCAGGCGGATCGTGCGGCGATCCAGGCGGCGAAGGTCAACCTCGCCTACACAAAGATTCTGTCGCCGATCAACGGCGTCGTCGGCCTGCGCCAGGTCGACCCCGGCAACATCGTCCACGCGGCGGACACAACCGGCCTGCTCGTCGTGACCCAGCTCCAGCCCATTGCGGTCATCTTTACGCTTCCTGAGGACGTTCTCCCTCAGGTCTTCAAGCTGACGCGCGCCGGTGTTCGGCTGGCCGTTGAGGCCTACGACCGGTCAAGCGCGACCCACCTCGCCTCCGGGACCCTGCTGACGCTTGATAACCAGATCGACACGACAACCGGCACCGACAAGGTGAAGGCGGTCTTCAATAACGCGGATGGCTCCCTCTTTCCGAACCAGTTTGTAAACGTTCGCCTGGTGCTCGAGCAGCGCGAGGCGGCAACGGTGATTCCGGCAGCCGCTTTACAGACCGGAACACAAGGCAGCTTTGTCTTCGTGGTGAAGCAGGGCGTGACCCCGGTCGAGCTGCGGGCGCCGAAGTCGGGCGATCCACTGAAAGACGGCGGCATTTCGACGACGGGCGGCGACGCTTCGGGCTACTACGTGGTGAAGCAACCGGTCCGGATCGACGTGACCGAGGGCTCGCAGCTGATCGTAGCAAGCGGCCTGCAGCCGGGCGACCGAATCGTTGTGGACGGCCAGGAGCGCTTGATCGGCGGCAGCCGCGTCGTTCCGCAGCCGAGCCCGAACGATACCGCCCCTAAGAGGGCAAGCATCGGATCGCATACGGTTGCGCCTGCGTCGAACCGGTCGGATATTACGACCATCGATG
>CAZZZQ010000136.1:0-8109 GCA_964658405.1 uncultured Sphingomonas sp. | reverse complement strand
GTGCTCTTCTCGGACGAGTTGACCTCCGTCGCCACGCGCAGCGCTTCAGTCGTATTAGCGATCTGTTGATCGACCTCCTGGACCAGCCGGTCCGTCGGTTGAAACTTGGTCAGGAGAGCGGTTCGCTGGTTCCGGTAGGTCGCAAGCATGGTGCCAAGCTGCTCCATCGCCAGGATGTTCGGAACCGATTTCTGCATCGTGGTCTCACGCTGCGAGAGGCTTGCAAGCTGCGCCTGGCCGCTCGAGAGGCGATTTGTAAGTTCGCTGATCTGAACGTCAGTGGCCCGGAGCTGCTGTTGCAGTTCTACGATCTGCTGCTCGAGTGCCGACTCCTTATCATTCAACGACACGATGTGGCTCGACTGCTGATAGGCCGCAAGCTTCTGCTGTGCGGCATCGAGCTCATGCTTGTAGCGATCCTGCTCTCCCTCGAAGAAGCTGGAGGCGCCACTGGAACGCTCCAGCTCATGCTGCTTGAGAAGGAACGCTTCGAGGACCTTTTCCACTGTATCGGTGGCTGCCTGCGGGCTGCGGGTGTCATACGAGACGTGAATCACGTTGGACTTGCGGATCAGGTCAACGGAGAGGTGCTTGTTCAGCTTCAGCACCGCCTTCTCGTGAGCTTTAACCTCGGCCGGCGTGTGCGTCTTTGCAGAGGAGGAGTTCCAGTTCGGGTCGATCACGCGATCTGCGACGTCGCGGCTGCGGAGGACTTCAATCTCTGAGTTGATGCGCTCCTCGGTAACATCGGCCTGCGGAGCGGACCCGTTGCTCTTCTCTGGGGTGATCTGATAATCAGGCCGCGCGTTGCGAACGAGAATGTTCATCTCGGACTGGTACTGCCGGGGTGCAAAAAGAACGTAAAGGATTACCAGGCCCATTACGGCTGAAAACGTTGCGATCAGTCGCGACCGGTATCGAAAGATCGAAGCGATTACAGCCTTCGACGTTGAACTGCTCTGGGCCATCGAACCCTGGCTGAATTCCATATCTGCACATCCTCTTCCATCGAATCGCAACTCTTTACCCGCCAAAGCCTGTCATCCACTCTTCATCGGCAAAAGCCAAGCAAACGACATCGATTTCTTCGAGTATCAACACGCCATTACCACGAAAGGTGTGGCCGCTTGAAACGTCTTTGCTCAGCTCAACGGTACCTTAGTCTCTCAATTTTTCAGCGCTTTAGGAAAGGTCTGCGTAAGAAACGTTGCCTGAGGTGAGACGGATTTCAATTTCGAAGAATAAGGGCGACGAAGGTTTTGTCGTTAGTTTTATTATTTAAGGTACTTGGGTAACTTAAGGTAATCACTTTGGGGTACTATTGGGGAGTGAGGTGATTCATCAACGAGAGCAACGGCACCTAGATATCAATAAAGGTGGACGAGCAAAGTTTCGAGAATCACTGAAACTCCTTTGTATTTCGCAACATTACGTCCTTCTTCGAGGCCTGACCATGAAAAACTTTACCAGCAACTTTCGTAACCTCTGCATCTTCGCCCTCACCCTTGCCTTCGCTCCTGTCGCCTTCGGCGCAACCTATTATGTGAACTCTTCCATTGGGCGCGATACAAACTCGGGAACGACAACGATTAAGCCCTGGAAGACGATTGCCAAAGTTAACAGCACGAAGCTCAAGGCAGGCGACACGGTCGCTTTTGTCTCCGGCGGCGTCTGGCATGAGCAGCTCACGGTCAGCGGCAGCGGTACTTCAACCGCCCCGATCACCTTTACCTCATACGGTGGCTCGCAGCAGCCGATCATCGACGGTGCGGACGTTGTCACCGGATGGAATCTGGTTAGTGGTAACACCTACTCGGCTATCTATACCGGAACCGCGCTGAAGGGCTTCACGGATGCTCTCTACCAGCAGACCGCGTCGCTCGCCGCCAAGACCTCCCTGACGGCTGCCGAGGCAACGCCCGGCTCGGTCTTCTCTGACGGCAACTATGTCTATGTCCATCTCGCGGACAACAGCAATCCCAGCCTGCATACGATCGAGATCAGCGGCAAGCGCTTCTACAATATCGTTGCGAGCAGCAAGTCGTATCTCTCCTTCATCGGCCTCCAGCTGGTGCGTGCGGGTCGTTCAGGCTTCCTCGGCAACTCCACCGTCGACAATTCGAGCGGAGAGCTCACCAACGAGAACATCACGCTGAGCGGTCTGACGGTCTACAACTGGGGCAATGCCCTCGGCAGCTTCGGACCGGACGGCGGCGCAGGCGGTCTTTACGTCTACGGTCTCTCGATGCATAACCAGAAGGCTCAGCATGGCTGGACGGTAACCAATAACTATTGCGGTCTCGCAGATGTACCGGCTGTCCTCACCTACCATGTCAGCTGCATCGACGTTGAAGCAACCTCGGGTGCGGTCATCTCGCAGAACACCATCGCAGCCATCAACGCCATGGGCATCACGGTCGCTGCCTACTACAACGGCGATCCCTGCGATACGCCGCTGGTCACCAAGAACGACATCACGATGAGCCAGGGCAACATCCGCGTCGCAGGCTGCCCTAACGCAGTCGTCAGCCTGAACAAGATTCACGATTCGAACGGCTACGGCATCAACCTGGATGGCAACGAAGATGTGAACTATCCCGGCTACTCGTCCAACGCACAGCTTCTGCAGAACACGATCTCGAACCTTGCACCCAGCGCTGACGGCACGCTCTACAACGGCATCGACTGCAACAAGGGCAACACGGGCGGCACGGCGGACGGGAACAAGATCTCGCAGGTAGCCGGAAATAACATGACACTGGAGGCCGACACCTTTGTAAAGGGTGCAACCAGCCAGCCCTGCTCGGGATGGACGGTCAAGAACAACACCTTCGATGCCAGCAAGAACACGACGGTGAACGGAACCGTAGGCGGACGGACCGGCCCGCTCTATATCCGCGACGTCGCGATTCAGGGTCTCACCTTTAGCAACAACACCTACATCATGAACGCCAGCTACCCCAAGGGCATGAGCTACGGCTTCACGAGCGCTGCAGACTGGTCGCACGATCTGACGCTGACCAGGTTTGCTGCAACGGCAGCCGATCAGGGTGGAATCTCATCCGCCTCGATTGCACAGTAACCGCTCCTCGCACTGAAAAAGAAAATGCCGGCCTCGAAGTTGAGGCCGGCATTGTTCGCTTGTAGACTGTTTTTACGAGCAGGCTGATGTCGTGGGTTTCCAATGGGCGGCAAGACCGTTGGATGGGTGGCTCACGATTCTTTAATCCTCAGCCGGATACCTCTCGTACTTCTTGTGATATGTCTGAGTGGTCTCCCTGTGATTAAACCTTCGAAGTTTGTTGCGATGTTCCTGCTCCTCATGGGGATCGTTGGATGTGGAAGCGGCGTCAAGAAGTTCGGCCCCGTGCAGATCCAGTTGGCGATTTATACACCCCTGTGTCTCGAGGTTAGAGATGCGAGCACGGCGGAGGGGCAGGTCGTCCAGACCTATCCCTGTATCGATAACGAAAAGCGCCAGGAATGGACGCTCACCCCGGTCGACGACAAGGGTAACTACAACATCGTCAACATTAACAGCATGCAATGCATGAGCATTGATAATGCAAACCCCGTGCCGAGCTCTGGCGTTCTCCAGGCGCCCTGCTACTCGCCAGCGACTCCAAGCCAGATCTGGTCGTACAGTCCCGCTCCCCTGCCGCGCATCGGCTACAACCTGATCTCGAACCTCAGCGGGCTCTGCCTCGACATTCCGCAGGGCGAGACCGTGGGAGAAACTCCCATGCAGGTCTACACCTGCACCGTAGGCGATCCGGCTCAGGCATTCGTTTTAAATCCGGTCTCCTTGGGAACCATTCCGTAACGCCAGCGATCATGCTCATGCTCTGAAGACTGTGGGAGAGAAAGGTAAGTAGGCCCATGCCTCAGCGGCACCATGTAGCGGGAGTCAGATACTCACCATGACCTCGAGTCAAACAATCAAGTCGCAGATCCAACGGCTTTCGGGCTTGAAGTTTGAGCCCCTTGCCTTCCCTCCTGCGCTTGAGAAGCGATTTGAGATCGAGACGGCGGCCAACCGGTGCGCGCGGCTTTGGCTTGAAGGCTTGCTCGCGATCTTCCTCTTCGATCTCTTCTTGATCGCCGATTACTTTGGAACGCCGGATCGATTCTGGAATGCCGTGCTGATCCGAGTCGGTGTGATCACGCCGATCGCGCTCGCCATCAACCTCAGCATGCTCTTCCGGCCCAACCGCTACTTCAGGGAGAGCAGCATTGCGATCGCCGCCTGCCTGGTCGGCGTAAGTCATCTCTACCTCGAACATGGGCGTGATCTGGTCACCTCCGCCTACGCCCAGTTTGGGATTGTCGCGGTCATCCTCTTCGGAAACACACTGATGCGGCTGCGATTTCCATACGCGGTAAGCACCTCCGCGTTGATGGTCATTGGCGAAATCATCTTCCTGAAGAGCGATCTTTATCTCTCGAAGCAGCAGAAGATCCTCGGCCTCTGCCTCACCCTCGGAACCGTTGCGATTACGGTGATCGCCAACTATAGCTTCTGTCGCGAGGAGCGCCTCAACTACCTGCTCTGCCTCGAGAGCAACGTGATGGTCGGAGAGCTAAACCGATCGAACGAGCAGCTGCGAAGGCTCGCAGAGAGGGACGCGCTGACGGGCCTTGGGAATCGTCTCTCTTTCGACCTTCAGATCGCGAAGCTGTGGAAGAGCGCCCAGACGGATCGCTGCGCCATGTCCATCATCATTGTCGATGTCGATCACTTCAAGGTCATCAACGATACCTACGGCCACCTCTATGGCGACAAGGTGTTGAAACGTATCGCTCGGCTTCTCGCCGAGTCCCTCCGTCGGAAAGAGGATGTGGCTGCGCGGTTTGGAGGCGAGGAGTTTGTAGTTCTATTGCCGGAGACCGATGAGGATCAGGTTTTGCTGGTTGCGGAGCGGCTGCGGAAACTGGTCGAGGTGGCCGGTCTGCCAGCGTTCGACACCTCGATGCTCAATACCGACCAGTTGGGAGCGACGGTCTCGTGTGGAGTTGCGACCGGACGACCGGACTCCAATGACGGCTACCAGGTGTTACTGGACGCCGCCGATCGTGCGCTCTACGAGGCGAAGCAGAGCGGTCGAAACCGCGTCTGCTCCGCCCACCATCTTGCCATCTGATGGTCCCAGCTTTAGGACACCTTCCACTTGGTGGAAAGCATCGCGAGTTTATCGCTCATGCTTGGCTGTGGAGCGATCGGCGGCCGTGGCGGAGTTGGGCGCTGAGACTTTTGAGCGGGCCCCATTAGCGCCTTCATTGAAAGCGCGATCCGCCGGCTCTTTTGGTCGGCGCTCAACACCTTCACCTTTACGATCTGGCCGGCCTTGACCGCCTCGGACGGATCCTTCAAATACCGGTTGGAGAGTTCGCTGATATGGACGAGGCCATCCTGATGGACTCCGATATCGACGAATGCGCCGAACTTTGTCACGTTGGTGACGACGCCCTCAAGCACCATATCGGGTTGGACGTCCGCAAACTCACGGACGCCCTCATGAAAAGACGGGGCCTGGAACTGATCGCGCGGATCGCGGCCCGGTTTGCGCAGTTCGTCCAGGATGTCCTTCACCGTGAAGGCCCCGGCAGCAACCTCTTTGACATTCACGGAGGTAAGAAGCTGCGGACTGGCAATCAGCTCTGCGATGGGTTTTCCCAGTGACGCGGCGATCTGTTCGACGACTGGATACGACTCGGGATGAACGGCTGTTCGATCCAGCGGATTGTCGCCTTCGCGAATCCTGAGAAATCCAGCAGCCTGCTCAAAGGTCTTGGCTCCGATGCCCGGGACCTTGGTCAGCTGTGATCGAGAGCGAAAGCGTCCGTGTTCGTCCCGGTACGAGACGATGTTCAGGGCGATCCGCTCCGTCACTCCCGCCACGTAGCGCAAAAGCGTCCAGGAGGAGGTGTTGAGATCGACGCCGACGCGGTTCACGCAGCTTTCGATGACTGTTTCGAGTGACTGCTGCAACTGACGCTGGTCTACATCGTGCTGATACTGGCCAACACCGATCGACTTCGGGTCGACCTTGACGAGCTCCGAGAGCGGATCCTGCAACCGGCGGGCGATGGAGATGGCGCCCCGGATCGTGAGGTCGAGGTCGGGAAACTCCTGCCGGGCGACGTCGGAGGCAGAGTAGATGCTTGCGCCGGACTCACTGACCGTTACGGAGAAGATGGTGTTGAGGCCGTGCTCCCGCAGGGTGTCGCGGACAAAGGAGTCGGTCTCGCGAGAGGCGGTGCCGTTTCCGACGGCGATGGCGCGGACGTTATGCTTTGCAAGGAGAGCGACAAGCCTGTCGGCTGCACCGCTGGCGGAAGACTTCGAGGTGTGGAGATAGAGCACGTCATGCGCCAGAAACTTCCCGGTCTCATCGACGACTGCCACCTTACAGCCCGTTCGGAGGCCGGGGTCGATGCCAAGAACGGAGATCGGTCCGGCTGGAGCGGCGAGCAGCAGATTCTTAAGATTGTCGCGAAAGACCTGGATGGCATCCGTGTCGGACCGCTTCTTGAGCTCCACCCTGATCTCACCCTGGATCGATGGGTTGAGGAGTCGCTTCCAGGCGTCTTCGATCGCGATCTCGAGGTGCGGCGTCCAATCTCCTGACGATCGCAGAATGCTCGATCGCAGTATCGAGGTCGCGCGCAGCGGTTCGAGTTCAATCAGGAAGTAGAGGACCGATTCGGTCTCGCCACGTCGCACTGCGAGCATCCGGTGTGAAGGGATGGTCTTAACCGGCTCGCGGTAGTCGTAGTACATTTTGAACTTTTCCTGCTCGTCGACGCCGTCAAGCGACCTTCGGCTGACGATCGTGCCCTCTTCGAACATAAGGTGGCGCACGGACTTGCGCAGATCCGCGTCCTCGCTGATCATCTCCGCGACGATGTGGCGTGCGCCTTCGAGAGCTTCGGCCGCGGACGGGATCTCCTTCTCCGCGTTGACAAAGGTCTCTGCAAAGGCCTCGATTGCCATCGATGCGGGCTGCTGATTCCAGATGTAAAGCGCCAAAGGCTCGAGGCCCCGGTCGCGTGCGATGGTGGCCTTCGTGCGGCGCTTGGGCCGATAGGGCAGGTAGAGATCCTCAAGCTCGGAGCGGTCAACCGTCTTTTCAATGCGTGCTTTGAGGTCATCGGTCAGCTTGCCCTGCTCCAGGATGGAGGCAAGAATGGTCTCGCGACGCGACATCAGGTCTCGGAAGTAGGCCAGCTTCTCCTCAATATCGCGGATCTGGACCTCGTCGAGATTGCCGGTCGCCTCTTTCCGATAGCGCGCAATGAAGGGTACAGTTCCTCCCTCGTTGAGCAGGTCGATGACGGCCATGAGGGAGTGCCGGGGGATATTGAGAGATGTAGTTACTTCGAGCAGCAGGTCGGGAGAGAGGATCTTCAAATCAGCCATAGTTACTTTATCTATCGTATCGACAAAGCGTCTGGAAAACCGGGCGACCTGTACGTGACCAGGATGCTACGGTCCAGATCCAAAAAGCGGCTATCTATATATAGAGAGAGGGTGTTGTGGGTAGAAACCGAGTAAAGGGATGTTCTAGAGATGCTTTATCACCTCCGGAGTGCCCGAGCTTCACCTTTACTGCGGATCTGGACGCGATCCTGAACGAGGGATAGGAACTTCCGTTTTAGCAAAAAGATGTCGGACTTGAAGGTCATGATGGTAATGTAAAATCTAGACTCCGGTAACCATCGTATGGTAAAGACGACCTCTACGCGATTTGCAGGCTGCAGTGAATGAACGCGAACTTCTCTAAACGATGCTAAGAGTTATTCCAGTTGACTTCAACGGCCTGCTGACCTCAATCGTTACCGCAACGCTCGTTGTGATCTTTGGCTCAATCCTGAGACGAACATCCAACGTCCGGTTGAGGTTTTGGTTTATTGGCTGGACCCTGATTCTCCTTCATTTTCTCGTTCAGTGGCTCAACTTCTTCGGGGATTCTCCTGCCGGCAGCATCCTCTTCATCGACACTCTGATCCTTGCCGGCGTCGCTTTTTTGACAGCCCTCTCGCCCATCACACGAAAGCCCTATCTCAGCTTTCTGCTCGCGGCGTTTCTCGGAGTGCCTGCCTGTATCT
>CAZZZQ010000135.1:0-8127 GCA_964658405.1 uncultured Sphingomonas sp. | reverse complement strand
GGTTCACCTGCTGCAGGATCATCCCTGGCCGGGCAATGTGCGGGAGCTGATGCACGTGCTGGAGCGGGCGGCGATTCTTGCGGGAAGCCGGCCGGAGATCGATGTTGACGAGATTCGCATCCGGCGAGCGACGCGGGCGTAGCGTCAGGCGAGTCCAGCCGCGCGTTGGAGAGCCGCACGGGCGAGCAGGCGTGTGGAGTCGAGGGTCGGGAGCGGGGAGTTGCTGTCGTTCATGATGAGCGGGATCTCGGTGCAGCCAAGGACGACGGCATCGCACCCGGCCTGCTTCATGCGCTCGATGATGCGCTGGAAGGTGGCGATGGAGGACGGCTTGAAGATGCCGCAGACCAGTTCGTCCATGATGATGTGGTTGATCTCTTCGCGCTCGTCGTCGCTGGGGCGCAGAAAGTCGATGCCGCTTGCAGCTAACTTTTCGGGGTAGACCTCGCTCTCGACAAGCCAGCGGGTTCCTGTGATTCCGAGATGCCGGTAGCCGCGTTTTGCGGCCTCTGCGGCGACGACCTCCGCGATGTGCAGCCAGGGACGCGGCGATCGCGATGCAAGGAACGGGAGCGCTTGATGGATGGTGTTGTCGGGGCAGATGAGGAGTTCGGCCCCGATACTCGCGAGCTTTTCGGCGGAGGAGAGCATCAGTTCGCCGACGCCGGGCCAGTCGTTGCGGTCGATGCACTCCATGTAGGCGGCGAGTGGGTGGGTGTGCATCGAGAGCTCGGGATGGTTGTGCGGGCCGAAGAGCTCGGCACCTTCTGCGCAGAGGGTTCGGTAGCAGAGGGCTGCGCCTTCAGCTGAGCAGGCTACGATACCGATGTGTACAGGCATAGGCGGAATGGTACAGGGCCTGGTGCAAAGGCGCCCTGACGCCGGGCTGGCGCCACTCCGTGGTTTTTTAACGCTTCGCGTGTGTTGAGATCTATGGCAAAAAAAAGCGCTGGAGCGATGTATTGAGGGAATCCGCTCCAGCGTGCGCAAACTTGTAGGCCAGTCACGGCCGGTCAGACCTACCTCAGGCGACAGCGCGGCGATTCGCGGCGTTGCGGCTGAGGTTGACGCTGACGATCTTTGAAACACCCGGCTCCTGCATGGTGACGCCGTAGATCACGTCCGCCTGGCTCATCGTCCGCTTGCTATGGGTGATCACGACGAACTGCGTCGTCGCGCTCATATCCGAGATCAGCTTGGCGAAGCGGCCGACGTTGGTCTCGTCGAGCGGTGCGTCAACCTCGTCCAGCACGCAGAAGGGAGCCGGCTGGAACTGGAAGATTCCGACGAGCAGTGAGAGGGCGGTGAGGGCCTTTTCGCCTCCCGAGAGCAGGAGGATGTTCTGCAGCTTCTTGCCTGGAGGTGAGGCGAGGATGTCGATCCCGGACTCGGCCGAGTTCTCGGCGTCGGTCAGCTTCATCGAGGCCTGGCCGCCGCCGAAGAGCTTGGTGAAGGTGACGGAGAAGTTCTCGTTGATGATCTTGAAGGCCTCATCGAACTTGATGCGCGAGACGTCGTCGATCTCCTTGATGGAGGCCTGCGTGTTCTCGATGGAGTCGAGCAGGTCCTTGCGCTGGGTCTCGAGGAAGCTATGGCGCTCGGCGGACTCGGTGTACTCCTCGAGCGCCATCATGTTGACCGGGCCCATGGCTTCGAGCCGCTGCTTGAGGGAGCGCGACTCCTCTTCCTGCGCGGTCAGGGCGTCACCCTCGATGCGTTCGATGGTCTGGTCGGCGCGAAGATCGGTGGCGGGGAGGCCGAGGTCGTTGAGGCAGGTCGCCTCGATGTGCTCGATATCTGCGGCGAGCCGGGCTGCACGGGCGGTGAGGCCGGAGCGCTGCTCGCGGAGCCCCTCCGTCTCGTGGCGCAGGGCGCGGAGCCGGACGTCGAGATCGGTCATCAGCGCGCGCAGCGACTGTGCTTCTTCGGTCAGGCGGGCTCCCTCGGAGACGGCGTTGGCACGAACCTCGGCGAGCTGGCTGTGCTGGATCTCGAGGGCTCCGGTCTCCTCTTCGCGGCGCTGGCGTTCTGCGCTGGCGGCGGCAAGCTGCTGATCGATCTGCTGGATGCGCTGGTTCTGGCCGTTATAGAGGCGCGTCGTCTGCTCGAAGTTGGCGGCGGCGTTGCGGCGGCGTTCTTCAAGGGCGGCGAGGCCGGCTGCTGCGGCTGCTGCGGCGGACTGCAACTCCTCACGCTGGCGGCGGAGCCCTTCGAGCTGCTGCTGCAGGTCGGCGAGGGTGAGCTCGGCGGCGTTGCGCTGGGCCTCGAAGCTGGCGGCCTCGTCCTGCCGGCGGGCGATCAGGTCTTCCTTCTGCTTGCGCGCGTCGTTGTTGCGGGCGATGGAGATCTGCCACTCCTGCATGCGGCGATCGATGCGGGCGACCTCGGCTTCGATCTGTCGCAGGGCCGCGCCGGAGTTGGCGGACTCGCGCTCGAGATCGCGGCGCTCGTGCGTCTTGCCGTCGATGTCGGCGTTGTGCTGCGCGATCAGGTGCTGGAAGTTCGCCGTGGCCTGGTCGGTCTGCTCGAGCTCGCGCTCGGCCTTCTCGACCTTCTGCTGCACGTCGTTGAGCTCGCGCTTGAGGGCGAGCGGGCCCTGTGCGCTGGGGCGGCCGCCGGTCACCGTGATGTGGTGGAAGGTCTCGCCGGTCGGGGAGAGAAAATAGGCGTGCGGATGGGCGAGGGCGAGGGTGCGTGCGGTGTCGGAGTCGGGCGCGATGTAGCCGTCGCGGAGGCGGGGAAGGGTGGCTTCGAGCGAGTGGCCGAACTCGGCTTTGACGCGGATGCAGTCGCGGAGGGCGGTGACGCCGTCGATCTGCGGAGGGGTGTCGGCTCCCGTGTTTTGATCGCCGGACTGAGCCGGGTGGATCAGGAAGGTGGCGCGGCCGGTGACGTCCTTCTGGAGCATCTGGACGCCGTCGTTTGCGGACTCCCAGGAGTGGACGACGATGTAGTTCAGCTCGTCGCGGAGGTACTCGTCGACGATGGACTCGTACTGGCTGTCGACCTCGAGGAAGTCGGCCAGGGTTCCGACGGGAACGACGGTGGAGGGATTCTGCTTCTGGCGGTTGGCGCTGGCGCGGAAGATGTTGCGGACCGTGTCGGTCGAGTAGCTGTGCTCGCGGATGAGCGATTCGAGGGAGTTTTTGCGGCCGAGCAGGGTGGCGCGTTCGCCGCGAAGCTGGTCGCCGCGGCGCTTGGACTGCGACTCCTCGGCGCGGGTCGTGTTGAGCTGCTCGCGGAGGGAGGCGATCTCGGCCTCGATCGACTTCAGGCGGGAGGTCACGTCCTCGAAGGAGAGCTTGACCTGGCCGCGCTGCATGCCGAGGGTTTCGAGCTCCTGGCGGGCGGTGCCGGACTCACGGTTGAGACGGTCGGCCTCGGCGGTCAGGCCGCTGAGGGCGGCGGCGGCCTGGGTCTCTTCGTTGCGGCTCTGGGCGGCTCGCTCCATCAACTGCATGGTGGCGCGGCGATTCTGCTCGACCTGCTGCTCGGCGGCTCCGAGGGCGCGAACGGCGTTCTGCGCCTCCTGCTGCTGGTGCTGGGCGTGGTCGCGGGAGCCGGCTGACTCGGCGGTGGCGGTTTCCACGAAGCTGCGGTGGGTTTCGAGGTCTCCGGCGAGGGCGGCGAGCTGGGCGCGGGCCTGGGCGAGATCCTCCTCACCCTGTGCGAGGCGGCCGGTGAGCTCGACGACGCGGTCGGCGTTGGCGGCGGTCCGGGCGGCGATGCGCTCGAGCTCGACGGCAGACTGGTTGGCCTGTGTGTGGGCTTCGCGGATCTTTGCATCGAGGGTGTAGCCGGTGCGGACGCCCTCGGTGTGCTCGGCGTCCATGGTCTCGATGTCGGCGGACTGGGCGTCGACCTGCGTGGAGAGGCTCGCGATCTTCTGCGTGGTGGTCTGCTGGTCGGCATCGAGCTGGCCCATGCGGCTGGCGAGAACGACGCGGAGGCGTGTGCGGAGCTCGTCGCGGATGGCCCCATAGCGCTCGGCCTTCGCGGCCTGGCGCTTGAGGGTGGTCATCTGCTTCGTGACCTCCTCGAAGATGTCGTTCACGCGGGAGAGATTCTGGCGGGCGGACTCGAGGCGGAGCTCGGCGAGGCGCTTCTTGGTCTTGAAGCGGGTGATGCCGGCGGCCTCTTCGATGATGGAGCGGCGGTCGTGGGGCTTTGAGCTGAGGAGCTGGCCGATGCGCTCCTGGCCGATGATGGCGTAGGACTCGCCGCCGAGGCCGGTCCCCATGAAGATGTCCTGGATGTCGCGGAGGCGGCAGATCTTGCCGTTGAGCAGATATTCGGAGTCGCCGGTGCGGAAGAGGCGGCGGGTGATGGTGAGCTCGCCGGCGCGGACGGGGGCGCGGCCAAACTTGCGGCGGCGGATCTTGAGGACGACGCTGTTGGGGGTGGCGGCGTCGGAGAGCTGGGCGGAGGTCTCGGTGGGCTCAGCAAGTGGAGTGGCCGGGGCTTCGCCTTCGATGATGGTGCCGGGCTGCGCTTCGATGACGGCTTCTTCGGTCTCTGCGGCGCGTTCGGCGCGGAGGGCGGTCTCGTCCCAGTCGCCGGGGCTGTCGATGGCGACGACGCCGTTGAGGATCTCGTCGGAGTCGGAGTTCAGGCTGTTGCCGTCGTAGACCTCGGGGTCGACGAGGGTGAGGGACACCTCGGCCATGCCGGTCGGCTTGCGGTCGCGGGTTCCGGCAAAGATGACGTCTTCCATCTTGATGCCGCGGAGCGACTTGGCGGACTGCTCGCCGAGGACCCAGGTGATGGCGTCGGAGATGTTGGATTTGCCGCAGCCGTTAGGGCCGACGATCGCGGCGATGCCTTCGCCGGTGAGCTGGACCTCGGTGCGGTCGCAGAACGACTTGAAACCGAGGATCTGGACTTTCTTGAGCTTGAGCAACGCGGACCTCGCAGGAGACAGCGGGGGTCGCCGCTGGCTGATAGATTCCACTTTAGACTTGGAGGGGGTGGTAATCAACACCAGTGGCCCTACATCTTGTGGATAAGGCGGCTGAAACCCTACAAATAGATGGGAAGCGCCAGTGTGAGGTCACTTTCAACAAGTTACCGGGTAACTTGTTGTGATCGAAAACCTCGAAGCGCTGCTGTGTCGCTGCGGTTCAGTCCGTGTCGTTCGATGATGGCGTTGGGTCCAGCGCTCGGTACAGCGTGCATGATCGAACGGAACATCTTTCGTGTACGGTGCAGGGTTCGATCGTTCGACCGGCATCCATCGATCCTGCATCTATATGGATAAAGTGCACCGATCTGGTCGTTCCCGCAGGTTGATCCCAGATGGCATTTGCCATTGGGGAGTGTGGTTTCTATAATCCGCTTCATCTGCCTTCATTCGCGAAGCAGTCGTCCGACATGGATCGTGGCAGACGCGCTTTGCGATGAGTTAGGCTGATAGCGACCCCGGACGGACCGGTGGCACTTCGATTTGAATGATGTACTGAGGAGCGTGGCATGAAGAAGTTGGTTGTTGCATCTCTCCTGGCGGTCGCGAGCATCGCACCTGCTACGCAAACCCTGTTCGCTGCACCCTTGGGTAATCCGTTCGTCCTGCAGGCTGCCCCTGCGCAGGCAGCTGGCGGAATCCAGATGTCGCCGGCAGAGTACAAGGTCTACAACGACGCAATCAGCCAGACGACCCCGCAGACCAAGGCACCGGCTCTCGAGGCTTACCTGACGGCCTATCCGCAGTCGGCTGTAAAGACCGATACGCTGCAGCAGCTGATGCTTGCGTACAGCGCGTTCGATCCGGCCAAGACGCTGGATGCTGCCGACCGCCTTCTTGCCGTCGATCCGAACAATCTGCGTGCGCTGACCTTCGAGGTCTACTTCCGCAAGGCAGGCGCCGACCAGCTGACCGATCCTGCAGCGAAGCAGGCTGCCCTGGATAAGGCCGCTGACTTCGCGACCAAGGGCCTGGCTGCTACCAAGCCGGCCGAGATGAGCGATGCGGACTTCACCACGGTGAAGACCAGCGCTACCCCGATCTTCTACAGCGCCATCGGTACCGCGGCGTTGAACAAGAAGGACTCGGCAACGGCGATCACCAACTTCAAGGCTGAGCTGGCCGCTGTTCCGGTCGACCAGACGACGAAGCCTGGCCCGATTCTGCAGGACACGTTCTTCCTCGGTTCGGCCTACCTGCAGTCGACGCCTCCGGACCTGCTGAACTGCGCCTTCTACGTGGCTCGTTTCGTGGCGTATGCTCCGGAGCCGTACAAGTCGCAGATGCTGCCGACGGCGCAGTATTGCTACAAGAAGTACCACGGCAGCGCAGACGGCTACGACGCGGTTTCGACCGCTGCACAGGCCAGCCTGAACCCGCCGGATGGTTTTGCAACGACGATCAAGCCTGCTCCGAAGGCCTCTGATATCGCTCACCAGACCGTGACCAGCACCTCTGATCTCGCGACCCTGGCGCTCAGCGACAAGGAGTTCATCCTGCAGAACGGTTCGCCCGAGGATGCGGAGAAGGTCTTCGCAACCATCAAGGGTAAGGAAGTTTCGATCCCGGATGCCACGGTTGTTTCGGCGACCGATAGCGCGGTCCAGGTTGCCGTCTCGGACGATGCCCTCCAGGCTACGCCGAAGGTTGCCGACTTTACCTTCAACATGAAGGAGCCGTTGAAGACGACGCCTGCTGCTGGAGATAAGCTCACGCTGGTCGGGACCTACGACTCCTACACGCAGTCCCCGCTGATGATCACGATGAGCGGTGGCGCAGTTGTTCCGAAGAAGGCTGCACCTGCGAAGCGCGCTACACCTGCACGTCGCCGCTAGTCTAAGGGTGGTTGAATCGAGAGGCAGTCCTTCGGGACTGCCTCTTTTTCGTGCGATTGTGCCTGATCTGGAGCTTCCCTGCGGAAATGACGAAGAGGATTAGAAGTTGAGGGTCTTCGAGAGTTCGGCGGTGAATGTCGGCTGGGTGATTGAGGGGTCGAGCAGGAAGGCCGTGACCCACTCTTCGCCGGCGGCTGACTCGCCCGAGTCAAGAATGCCTGCGACGACCGTGACGCTGTACCAGCCGGGGGTCACCTGGATGGTGCGTTCGTAGCTTGTGAGCGGATGCTCCTCGCGATCGGTGGGGAGCGTGCCGGGGGTCCACTGCTGCAGCCGGTCGGTGTTGCAGAGCAGCAGCTTGCCGGTCTCGGTGCCGAGCACGAAGCCGGTCGAGAAGATCATGTGCGAGAGCGGCAGGGGAGCGCTTTCGGTCTCGGTTGAGCGGATGTGGACGGCATAGTGGCCGGCCTCGACGCCGAGCGCGGGAACGATCGCGCCTTCGCGGTAGAGGTCGTGGGGATAGCTCTTGCGCGTCAGCGTCCTGACCAGATCGGAGCCGAGGACGTCCTCGCCCATCTGCTCCAGCACGCGTGCGGGATCGACGAGGAAGAAGGCTCCCTGGGCGGCGTAGAAGTGGCTGGCCTCCTCGGGCTCGAAGAAGGCGGGAGAGTCGGTATCAGGAACGGGCATTCGCTACTCCCCCAGCATCAGGCGCTGGATGTGGCTGGCGCGGCCGGTGGCTCCGTCGCAGGTGATGACGGCGGCGCACATCTTGGCGTTTCCCTTGGCGGCCTCGAACTTGCCGGGCATACCGGTGAGGAAGCGGTTGAGCACAAGCTCCGTCTCGACGCCGATGACGGAGTCGTACGGCCCGGACATGCCGACGTCGGTCTGGTAGGCGGTGCCATTGGGGAGCACGCGCTCGTCGGCCGTGGGGATGTGGGTGTGGGTGCCGAGCAGGGCGGTGATGCGCCCGTCGAGGTACCAACCGAGGGCGACCTTCTCCGAGGTGGCCTCGCCGTGGAGGTCGAGCAGGATGACCTTTGCGGTGATCTTGCTGAGCAGCTCGTCGGCCTTGCGGAAGGGGTCGTCGCAGGAGGACATGAAGACGCGACCCTGCAGATTGATGACGGCGTAGGTCTGGCCGGTGGGGAGCTCGCCCTGGTAGACGCCAAAGCCGGGGGTGCCGACGGCGTAGTTGGCGGGGCGGAGAACGCGGCGGCCGCGAACGTGCGAGTCGGCGGGGACCGTCATGTACTCGAAGATCTCGCGCTTATCCCAGATGTGGTTGCCGGTGGTGATGACGTGGGCGCCGAGGTCGAAGAACTCTTC
>CAZZZQ010000134.1:3799-8169 GCA_964658405.1 uncultured Sphingomonas sp. | reverse complement strand
CACGGATTTCAATCTTGTCGTTCGATTTCAGAGCGCCGATTACTGAATCGAAGAGTGTTTCGACAATGACTTCTCCGTCGCGGCGGGTCAGATCGCCTAATGAGGTCACTTTGTCGACCAGGTCTGCTTTAGTCATGAATATTGCTCCCTTGCTTCCGAGAAGGTAGATCTCTGTTTTCTAACGGTCGTCTTCGAGCAACTGTTGCGGGCGTCGCGCACTTTTGCTTCCAAGGTCGACCGCTAAGGAAAGCAACGTGCAAATGCGCATTGACAGCACAATCTTATAACCGACCTCTGTGGAGACGTACGGCATTCGATAAGGTTTCCACTAAAAGTCGCTCGATTGTCGCACAGCTTCATTTGAAAGGGGTTACATAAGCTGCTGGAGGATCCTGAGATGCTCTCTATTTCCAGAGAAAGTAGAAGCCGGGAGCGTGCTCGAGGAGCTTGGACGGGTTGGGGAAGAGGTCGCTCCCGCCGGAGAGCAACGAGGTCAGCAGGCTTGTCTCCTTCTTTTCGGGGTGGACAACGGTCGGTTCGCCGGTGATTCCGGCGTCCTTCGCTGTGTCCATGAGGGCGACGCGAAGTCCGCCTTCCTTGTCAATGAGGCCAAGACCGATGGCCTGCTGGCCGGTCCAGACCTGGCCGGTCGCGAGCGGCTTGATCTTTTCATCGGTCGTGTGGCGGCCGACTGCAACATCGTGGATGAACTGGGTGTACATATTGTCGACGAGCGACTGGAAGTAAGCCTGCTCCTTCGGGGTGAGATCGCGCGAGGGATCCCCTGCCGTCTTGAGTTCTCCGGCACTGATGGTGATGTTCTTTAGCTTAGCCCAGCGCAGCAGGTCGCCGTAGTTTGTCCACTCCATGACGACACCGATCGATCCGACGACGGAGGCGTCATTCGCATAGATTCGGTCACATGCGGAGGCGATGTAGTACGCACCGGAGGCACCCACGGAGTCGATTGAGGCGATGATCTTCTTATGCTTCTCCTGTCGGATCCGCTGGACCTCGTGGTAGACCTCCTGCGAGGCGGAGGCGCCGCCGCCGGGCGAATTGATGTGCAGAATGATCGCCTTGACCTCGTCCCGATCCGCCAGGGTGCGGAGCTGCGAGTCAAGTTTGTCCGCTGAGATGATGACGCCATCGATGTCGATCACGGCAATCTGGCTTGATCCGAAGACCCCTCCGCCAGCGGACCGGGTCGTCGCCCAAACGATGCCGGAGACGATGAGAGCGATCAGCGCGAAGCTTCCCCCGATAATGCCGATGTAGAACCAGGCAGACCGGCGTACGGGTGGCAGCGACCCGTAGTAGTTGGGTGCGCCATAGTTGGAGCCGTAGATGGGCTGGGAGCGTGGAGGCGGGGGAGGTGGCGGCTGAGGCGAAGCGTCTTCCAACATGGGTGGAGTTTATCAGGCCTCAAAACCGGCTATTCCGATTCCAGTATCGACGGGGGCCTGTTCTTCCAAATAGTGCAACTCCTTCACTGGTGGATCGTCTAACTATTAACGTATGATGAGGACCGACCGCGCCCTACATCGTTAGGTTTATCTCCTCTGAATCAGACCGGTTCCAGAAAGTTTGAAATTTGATGGCTCATCCTCACCTCAGCATTGTTATTCCCGCATACAACGAATGCGCACGGATCGAGTCGACCCTGGCGCGAGTGATGGAGTGTATTGATACGCAGGGCTGGGACGCTGAGGTGTTGGTCATCGATGACGGATCCCGCGACGGGACACCAGAGATCATCGAGCGCTGGATGGAGCTGTATCCGCGCCTGCACCTGATCAAGAATCCGGGCAATCGCGGGAAGGGCTACTCCGTCCGTAATGGGCTGCTGCAGGCCGCCGGCGACGTGGTGATGTTTACAGATGCCGATCTCTCCGCCCCGATGGAAGAGGCCGAGCGGCTATTCGAGGCGCTTGAGGCAGGGGCTGACGTGGCGATTGGGTCGCGATGGATGGACCGTACACGGCAGACGATTCACCAGCCGCTGTATCGCCAGTTCTTCGGCCGGTGTTTCAACTGGATCACACGGACCGTGATGGGACTACCCTTCAAAGACACCCAGTGCGGGTTTAAGGCGTTTCGCAGGCCGGCTGCGCAGATCATCTTCCGGCTGCAGCGGATCGAGCGCTGGGGTTTTGACCCAGAGATTCTCTTTATCGCGCGGAAGCTGAAGTATAAGGTGGTCGAGGTTCCGGTGACCTGGGGTCATGACGAGCGCAGCCGTATGAGCTATCTGAAGGACGGCATGAAGATGCTGGAAGAGATGGCGATCATCCGGGGGAACTTCGTTGCCGGTCGATATGACGAGGCGATTGCCGCCATGAAGGACACCAGCACGATGGTGACGCCGCAGGTGGAGCACGCGGCTAAGTCTGCCGTCAGTGCGGAACTGCCTCGCTAATCGGTTTGCCTGCTTCGTAGTAAAAGACTTAGCCTCCCTAATATGTGGGAGGCTAAGTCTTTTTATAGCTGTAGCTTGGAGCTAGTTCTTGAAGAAGTTCTTCGCTAGAAAGAGGACGTTAGCCGGGCGCTCCGCCAATCGGCGCATGAAGTAGGGGTACCACTCGGTGCCGAAGGGGATGTAGACGCGGACGCCGAAGCCGTCGGCGGCAAGCTTTCGCTGGAGATCGCGGCGGACGCCATAGAGCATCTGGAATTCGAAGGCGGTCTTTGGGATGGACTGCTCACGGGCGAAGCGGCAGATCTCCGTGATGATCGCTTCGTCGTGCGTTGCCATGCCGCAGAAGACCGGTGAGGCGATCATCCGTTTTGCGAGTTTGACGTAGTTGGCATCGACGTCCGTTTTTTGGGGGAACGCTACGGAGGCGCTTTCCTTGTAGGCACCCTTGCAGAGACGGATGCGGATCCCCTGGGCGAGGAGGCGTTCGGTGTCGGCCTCGGTCCGATAGAGGTAGGACTGGAGAACGGCGCCGATCCGGCCAGCCATTCCGGGCTGCGCGTGCAGGTGCTCGACCATGGCGAGGGTGGACTCGGTAAGCTCGCTGCCCTCCATATCGACGCGGAGGAAGCTATTTGCGGCGGCGGCGTGGGTCAGGATCTCGCCGGTGATGCGCTCGGCGAGTGCGGGATCGAAGTCCATGCCCATCTGGGTGAGCTTTGCGCTGACGTTGGCGCTGAGGCCGCGGCTCTCGATGGCGTCGAGGAGTCGATGGTAGATCTCAGCCGAGGCACGTGCCTGGGACTCGACGGCGACGCTTTCGCCGAGTGAATCGAGCGAGACGGCGATCCCTTCGCGGTTGACGCACTCGCAGGCCTGCAGGGCTTCCTCGACGGTCATCCCGGCGACGAAGCGGCTGGAGAGACGGCGGCCGATGGGGGAGCGTTCGGAGAAGGAGCGGAGGGACTGGTTGCGGGAGAGGGCGATGAAGGCGGAACGTAGCAAATCGGGTGCTCCTGTGTGCCTGTACAGGATAGTGGTTTGCAGGTGGAGCGGTCGAGCGGCGATTTCACGGTGTCATCGCGGGCGGGCCCAGGAGCATGAAAAACTGCACCCGGGAGAGCCGGGTGCAGTCTGTTCCGCCTGACGGGCAGTCTTCTAGCGCTGTGCGGACTGGGTCGGAACGGGAGCGGCCAGGAGCGTTTCCACGAGGCCGGTGACGTCCTTCTTCAACTCGGCATGGGCGAGCGGGTTAGCGGGGCCGGCGAAGCCAGCGTGGATCTCCTTGACACGGCCATCGCGGCCAATGAAGAAGGAGGTTGGCCAGCAGTTGAGGCCGTTGAACTGGGTGATCTTTTCGTCGAGCTGGCTGGGCTCGCCCGCGAGAAGAACGTTGTAGGTGAGGCCATAGCGGGCGACGAAGGTGCGGAGGCGGGCGGGGTCCTTGAGCTGCTCGCCTTCTTCGAACGAGAGATTGACGATCTCGAGGCCGCGGGTGTGGAACTGCTTGTAGAGGCTCTCGAGGAAGGGGGCCTCGTCGTGGCAGTTCGGGCACCATGAGCCGCCGATGGCGACGATGACGACCTTACCTTCAAACTGCGGGTCGGTATTCGAGACGAGTTTGCCGGAGAGATCAGGAAAGCTGAAGCGGAAGGGGGCGGCGGGATCCTTGACGGTGGTCTGCTGGGTCGGGTCTGTGGGCGCGGAGAGGTTCTCCTTGCGGGCGTCTGCGGGGCGATGAGCGACGAGATCGGTCTGCTTGTCGTTGAGCAGGTTGCTGACAAGGAGGGTTCCGTCGGGCTGCGGGGAGACGGCGTAGAGGGCGGGCCCGTAGGCGGTGAAGTGTGAGAAGTGGAAGGACTTCGTCGCCTCGTCGTAGCTTTCGAAGAGGGAGCCGGTGTCGCCGTCGACGCGCTGGATGACGGCGCGGGCTGGCGTCGGAGCGGTGTCGATG
>CAZZZQ010000134.1:0-3789 GCA_964658405.1 uncultured Sphingomonas sp. | reverse complement strand
TGCGGAGCTGCCAGGCGCCTTCACCCTTTCCGCCGCGCACGGCTACCTCCCAGTCGCCCTTGAGAGCCGAGGCGTCGGGAGACGGCTTGACCGGGGTAGCTGGCTTCAGGAGGACGGGATAGTTGACCGTCGCACCCTTGAAGGCTCCCGCTAGGGTGCCGTTGCTGAGGGTCGCATCGAGGGTTCGGGCGAAGTAGGCGAAGGTGACGACGAGATGATCGCCGTTGAGGGTCGCGGTGGTCGCCGCGTTGCTCTCGGAGCCGTTGATGAGCGAGGCCTTCAGGTTGGCCGGGGTTCCGGTGAGCTGGAGCGTGATGGGAACCTGGTGAGCCTTGGCGGTCGCCTCACCGGTCCAGGTCCCGATGATCTTCGAGCTGGACTTCTGGGCGTGAAGCGGGGCAAGAACGGAGGCGGAAAGCAGCAAAATGCTGACAAAACTCTTCATGAGCGAGCTCAATTCTTTATACGGGGATTTTGGGAGGATGCAGGGCTAGTCGAGGATCGAACTAGCGAGTGCGACGCGCAACTGTGTACGCCAGCGGAGAGCGGCGGCAACAACAGAGCTTGTGGAGCGTCAGCATCCTTCAAGCGTAGGCGATTGTCTGCGATGGGTCAAGCGGCGGCGTTGTGTAGAGACGAGGTGGAAGATGAGGGTAGATCGAGCCAAGGCTGCGCCTCTGTCTCTTGAGGGCCTGCTACTCCCTGGGGTATTCGGGAGGAGGCTCGTTGGAGTGGAGGATGGGAAGGTATGGCTCTACGGTGAGCAGGTTGGCGAGTGTTCCACGCTCCTGATCGGAGAACTGGGAGCGGAAGCGGTCTGAGCTCAGGAGAGCCTGCCGATCCTGGGGGGACATCTCACGGATATCGCGGAAGGCACGGGCGACGAGACGGCGGCGATCCACCGGGAGGCTACTGAGCTGCTGCATGGCTCCGCGGACCTCCTGGCGCTGTGGGGGGCTGAGGCGCTCCATGGCTTCGGCGCGCTCGAGCAGGCGCTGGCGCTTCTCGGGCGACATGGTGTTGAGCTGGGTCAGCCGATCGCGCATGCGCTGCTGGGTCTGTGGGGGCAGATCGTGAAAGCCGGGTTCGTGCTCCAGCGCATTCTGCTGCTGGGCGAGGGGCAGGTTGCTATGCCGCTGCATCCACTGTGCCAGATGCTCCTGCTGTGGACGAGGCCCATGCTGCCCGGCTCCCCCGGCCCTTGGAAGAAATGCCGGCTTCTGCGGCGGTGCTCCGGATGCAGGCTGATGTCCGAAGAGTGAGGTAGGTACAAACAGGCAAAGTCCGGCGGTCCCGGTCCTTAGAAGGATGAGGACGGCGCTCCGGAATGGGGTGAACAAGGCCATGTCTATATGAAAACTATCTTAAGGTTAGGCCAGATACTTCGTATTTTTCAGCCGGGTGATGATTTTCCGGAGCGTGAGGTCTCGACGCCTCTAAAACTTTCTTTCTCAGCTTCGTGGCAGAATGCCTGAGCTATCCTCCGAAGCGTCCTCATCCTGCAGGAGCTGGTCGATCTGTTGGAGCGCCTGGTCGTTCTTATCGAGAATCTGGAGGTCGTCCACGGTCGCTGAAGCTTGAATCTTCTGCGAGTGGTCGTTCAGGGTTGTGATTCCGGCGAAGGTTCCGCCCCCCAGGAGCAGGACAAGCGCGAGTGCACCTGCGAGAGCCGGCCGAAACTGGCGACCGGTATTGAACAGCAGACGTGCCTGGAGCCGCTCAAACCAGTTGGCGGGGGGAAGAGCCTGCTCTTCGCGGATACGGACTGCGAGCTTCTGGTCGAAGTAGGGCGATGGTTCCGGAGCCTCCCACGCATCGAGCATCGTGAAGGTCGCCTGCAGGGAGGCGAGCTCACTGGCGCAGGAGTGGCAGGATTCAAGATGCGTGCGCGTCTCGGCGCTCACAGCAGATGGATCGAGCAGAAGATCCGGCAGTTCGTCATGGACTTTCTGGCAGTGTGTCATGGTGGTAGACCTTTCTCTGGTACGGAACGCGTCGTGTGGCTGCCTTGCGCGCTTTGAGGTTAGACAAAATCTTTCAGCTTCTCGCGAAGCGTCTGGTAAGCACGGAAGAGGAGTGACTTTGTAGCTGATTCGCTGAGCTTGAGCACGTCGCCAATCTGGCGGTAGTCCATGCCTTCATACTTATGCATCAGGACGGCGGTTTTCTGGCGATCCGGGAGAGCGAGGACGTGCTGCCGGATCGCATTCAGGCGTTCGCGGCGGAGCATTGCCGACTCCGCGCCGGGCGTCGTATCGGCTACGTCGGGGGTTGTTCCCGTCTCGGAGTCCGCTTCGTCGAGGTACACCGTCGAGGCGGAGCGCTCATGGCGGGTGTCGCGGGCGTGGTTGACGCCGAGATTGGTCGCAATGCGGTAGAGCCAGGTGCTGAACCGAGCCTCGGCCCGGTAGGTCTCGCGGGAGCGATAGACGCGGAGGAAGACCTCCTGCGCAAGCTCTTCGGCGACGGCCTGATTATGGACCATGCGGTACATGAAATGGATGATCGGCTTGCGATACTTTGCGATCAGGTAGTCAAAGGCAACCATGTTGCCGCCGCTGAGGGCGAGCATGATCTCGGAGTCTTCCATCGATCCGAAGTCCGCATTCTGGGAGCTGCGGCGAGCTCCCGCGGCCGGCACATTTTCGAGGATGTTTGGGTGGATCGCCAGCGTAGCCATATCTTCTGAAACACCGGCTTTGTCGCCATGTTGCGCAGAGCCTGCGATTTCTGACACCGCGTCTCCGCCGTTTCCGCTGGAGAGCTTGCCGGGGTCACTGGGCGGTCGTGGATGGGCCGGCTGTTCTGGCATCGCGCCCCCTGATTGTACTGCGATCGCAGCAGGAATGTACCGCCCGGCGATTTCGAGGGCGCTTCGGGCACCATTCTGCGATCGAAAGCTGCCTCGACTGAAGCTGTGAAGCCGCAGAACAAGAATGGTATGCTTAGGAGATCGAACGGCCGGGCGCACCAGGGTGCCTGTAGCGGTTAGAGGGCGCATAACTCAGCGGTAGAGTGCCACCTTCACACGGTGGAAGTCGTAGGTTCAAGTCCTGCTGCGCCCACCATCAAATCAACAACTTAGCGACCTTGGCCAGAGTGAATTGATGCTAAACAGCATCGGCTGGCATTTCCGCGCTGGTTATACCGACCCAGATCTACACTCCCTGTCGCCAGGCTGCTGCCGACGTCAGCATCGCGTGGACCGTTCCGACCAGCTGCTGCATCCTCTCCGGCAATTTCTGCTTGTACTCGTTCGCTGTCGTGTCCCCTCGCGAGTGTCTGAGGTGAGACTGGATATCTTTCACGAAGCCGTGAGTGTGTTTGCACTACCACCGCCGCCCGCAACGAAGAACGCCGCAGCCGAGAAGGCCAAGCGAGCGATCCCCTGCGAAACCCGATTCAAATGCTTCTGTACGAATTCAACGGCTTGCTGGAGACGCGCATGAAGGGCGCCAACCATAGGAATTTCGTTGCAAAGCCCTGGGTGTTCCGCAGACTGCCGGAACAACACCAGGGCTCTGGTCGTACGCCTGTCTTCCTCTGTTATTTGCCGGATGCGACGGAGGTCTTCTCCCGGGTCGCCTGCTCCGACGCGAGCGAGCTGACTGCGCGGGTCGTGGAAAGCAGCGGCTCCGGTCCACGGATGGCGGTGTAGCAGGTTGCTGCGACAGCCGCGCCTACCAGTGGGGCGAGGATAAAGAGCCAGAGCTGCGACATCGCCCAGCCGCCGACGAATAGCGCTGGTCCAATGCTGCGGGCAGGGTTGACGGAGGTGTTCGTGATCGG
>CAZZZQ010000133.1:0-8172 GCA_964658405.1 uncultured Sphingomonas sp. | reverse complement strand
CGAAGATTGCGGGATCGATGCTCGTGATGTCGATCGTCGGCGGAGCGGTGCTGACGCCTGTAATGGGCCTGATCTCGGAGAAGACGGGCAGCATTGCGATGGCTTATCTTGTGCCGCTGGTTGGGTATATCTTCGTGGTGCTGTATGCGTTTTTCGGATCGAAGCCGCGAACCGTTGCGGTCTAGCTTCTCGCGCTGAATCTGGAAGAACGCGGACCCCTCCCGGGCGCACCGATACGGATTCTCTACGCCACCTTTACGACTTCTTGATGCTGCCGGACGGATACTCACCCTTGGAGCCGTCCGCACCCCTGTGCGGCTGCTCGCAGGATCTTCCGCGCAGATCATCAACGGCGCGGAACTCAGAAGGGTCTCTCCATGTGGGATATCGGATGCATTATTGCAAGCGCGGCGTTCTTTCTGATCGCCATTGCGTATACCGCCGGCTGTGAGCGGCTCGGGACGAAGGGGAGCAAGTAGCTATGGAGCTTATCCTGCTTGGCCTCGTCACCGTCGCACTTCTTGTCTATCTCGTCTACGCGCTCTTGCAACCAGAAAAGTTTTAACAGGACCTCTTCACCATGACCGCGAACGGCTGGTTTCAAATCTTCTTTCTGTTTGCCCTTGTGCTCGTCTCGGCGAAGCCCGTGGGCATCTATATGGCTCGGGTCTTCGAACGGGAACGCACCTTCGCGGACCTTGTCTTTCGACCGATCGAGCGGCTTCTCTACAAGGTCTCGGGCATTGACGAGACGCACGAGATGCGATGGACGGAGTATGCGAGCGCGATGCTGCTGTTCAGCTTCGTCACCATGCTTGCGACCTACCTGATCGAGCGTCTTCAGCATGCGCTGCCGCTCAATCCGCAGCATCTTGCGAATGTTCCGGCGGATCTCGCGCTGAACACGGCGGCCTCGTTTACGACAAATACCAACTGGCAGTCCTATGTGCCCGAAGCCACGATGAGTTATCTGACGCAGATGCTCACGCTGGCGTATCACAACTTCTTTTCCGCGGCTGTGGGTATGGCGCTTGCGGTTGCGTTCATCCGCGGCATTGCGCGCAAGGAGTCGAAGACGCTTGGCAACTTCTGGGTGGACACGACGCGGGCGTCACTGTGGGTGCTGCTGCCGGGCTGCCTGATCTATGCGCTGCTGCTGGTCTCGCAGGGCGTGGTCCAGAACTTCCGACCGTATGACCAGGCAAAGCTGGTGCAGGCGCAGACTGTAACGACCACCGGCACAGATGGAAAGACGGCCACATCAACGGTGACGACGCAGAGCATCGCGCAGGGTCCGGTTGCCTCGCAGGAGGCGATCAAGATGCTGGGGACGAACGGCGGCGGCTTCTTCAATACGAACAGCGCGCATCCGTTTGAGAATCCGACGCCGCTGTCGAACCTGCTGCAGATCTTCTCGATCCTCGTCATCCCGGCAGGGCTGACGGTGACGCTGGGGCGCATGACGAAGGCTCCGGCGCATGGATGGGCGGTCTTCGCGGCGATGGCGGTGCTGTTCTTCGTCGGCGTCTTTGTTGCGTACTATGCCGAGGCACAGCCGAATCCGCTGTTGCACACCGCCGCGATGCATATCGATCAGCACGCCTCCGCTGTGCAGGCGGGCGGCAATATGGAGGGCAAGGAGGTTCGCTTCGGCATTGCGAACTCTGCACTCTTCGCGACCGTGACGACGGATGCGAGCTGCGGTGCGGTCAACGCGATGCATGACTCGTTCATGCCGCTTGGCGGTCTGGTTCCACTGGTCAACATCATGCTTGGCGAGGTGATCTTCGGCGGGGTTGGATCGGGACTGTATGGGATGCTGATCTTCGTCATCCTTGCAGTGTTTATCGCGGGCCTGATGGTTGGCAGGACGCCCGAGTATCTCGGCAAGAAGATCGAATCGTACGACGTGAAGATGGCGATGCTGTACACGCTGATCTTCCCGCTCTCGATTCTTGGCTTCACGGCGGTTGCGCTCATGATGCCGAATCTTGGCCTCAGCGCGCTGGCGAACGGTGGCCCGCATGGACTGTCGGAGATCCTCTACGCGTATACGTCGGCGACTGGTAATAACGGTTCGGCGTTTGCGGGCATCAGCGCGAACACGCACTGGTACAACCTGTCGCTGGCTGCTGCCATGTTGATCGGCCGCTTCCTGATGATCGTCCCGATGCTTGCGGTCGCGGGCAATCTTGCGCAGAAGAAGCTGGTGCCTCCGTCGCCTGGAACCTTCCCGGTGCACACGGCGCTGTTCACTGTCCTGCTCGTCGGCACCATCGTCATCGTTGGTGCACTTACGTTCTTCCCTGCGCTCTCGCTCGGACCCATTCTCGAGCATCTGCTCCTGCACGCTGGCAAGGTTTACTGACATGGCAAATACACGTAAGCGCTCCCTCTGGGACAGCAAGATTATCAGTCGCGCTCTCGGCGAAGCCTTCCTCAAACTGAACCCGCGCACCATGATGAAGAACCCTGTCATGTTCGTGGTCGAGGTTGGCAGCCTTATTACGACTATCTACATGGTTCGCAACGTCATCGCCGGTCATCACAGCCTGCGCTTCGATCTGCAGATTACGCTGTGGCTCTGGTTCACTGTATTGTTTGCAAACTTTGCAGAGGCGATGGCCGAGGGCCGTGGCAAGGCGCAGGCCGACGCGCTGCGCCGAGCGAAGTCCGAGACCACCGCGATTCGCTACAAGGCAGACGGTCAGACAGAGGAGGCGCCCAGCTCCGATCTTCGCTCGGGCGACGTCTGCCTGGTCGTTGCGGGAAGCATGATTCCGGGTGATGGCGAGGTGATCGAAGGCGTCGCGTCGGTCGATGAGTCGGCCATTACGGGCGAGTCGGCTCCGGTGATTCGTGAGGCCGGGGGTGATCGGTCTGCGGTCACGGGTGGCACGCGCGTGCTGTCGGACCAGATCAAGGTTCGCATCACGTCGAACCCCGGCGAGACCTTCCTCGATCGCATGATTGCGCTGGTTGAAGGTGCGGAGCGGCAGAAGACGCCGAACGAGATTGCGCTTAATATTCTGCTTGCCGGATTGACCATTATCTTTCTGCTGGCGGTGGTTACGCTGCAGCCGATTGCGATCTACTCGACGGCGCCGCAGACGGTCTTCGTGCTGATCTCGCTGCTGGTCTGCCTGATCCCGACGACGATTGGTGGACTGCTCTCGGCTATTGGAATCGCGGGTATGGATCGGCTGGTGCAGTACAACGTGCTTGCGATGTCCGGTCGCGCGGTCGAGGCGGCGGGCGATGTGAATACGCTGCTGCTCGATAAGACGGGAACGATTACGCTGGGCAATCGGCAGGCGTCGGAGTTCATCCCGGCACCGGGTGTGAGCAAGGATCAGCTTGCCGATGCGGCACAGCTCTCGTCGCTGCCGGATGAGACGCCGGAGGGCCGCAGCATCGTCGTGCTGGCGAAGGAGATGTATGGCCTGCGCGGACGCGAGCTGTCGGAGCTGCAAGCGGAGTTTGTTCCCTTCTCCGCGACGACGCGCATGTCGGGCGTCAACATGGAGGGCCGCATTATTCGCAAGGGTTCGACCGATGCGATCGCTGCCTTCATCAAGGAGAACGGCGGCACGATGCCGGACGAGGTGCGGGCTGCGGTCGAGGTCGTGGCACGGAGTGGAGGCACGCCGCTGGTGGTCGCTGAGAACCGCCAGGCGCTTGGCGTCATTCACCTGAAGGACATCGTCAAGGGTGGCATGAAGGAGCGATTCGCCCAGCTTCGCGCGATGGGGATCAAGACGATCATGATCACCGGCGATAACCCGCTGACGGCTGCGGCGATCGCGCGCGAGGCCGGTGTGGACGACTTTCTCGCGGAGGCCAAGCCTAAGGACAAGATGGATTTGATCCGCCGTGAGCAGGCCGAGGGCAAGCTTGTCGCGATGACCGGCGATGGAACGAACGACGCTCCGGCGCTGGCCCAGGCCGACGTAGGCGTCGCCATGAACACCGGCACGCAGGCTGCGAAGGAGGCCGGGAACATGGTCGATCTCGACTCCAACCCGACCAAGCTGATCGAGATCGTCGAGATCGGGAAGCAGTTGCTGATGACGCGTGGAGCGCTGACGACGTTCTCGATTGCGAACGATGTGGCCAAGTACTTTGCGATTATTCCGGCGATGTTTGCGGCGACCTTTCCAGTGCTGAATGCGCTGAACATCATGCACCTGAAGAATGCTGAGTCGGCGATTTTGTCGGCCGTCATCTTCAATGCGCTCATTATCGTCGGGCTGATCCCGCTGGCCCTGCGCGGCGTCGGCTACAAGGCTATGTCGGCCGAGGCGCTGCTGCGCCGCAACCTGCTGATCTATGGCGTCGGCGGCCTTATCGCACCGTTCCTCGGCATCAAGATCATCGATCTGCTTATCACCGCCATGCACCTGGCCTAAGGGATACCATGCGTAAGAATCTTCTCATCGCCGTCCTCTATACCGTCGCTACAACGCTGCTGTTTGGTGTTGCGTATCCTTTCCTCGTCACCGGGCTCTCGCAGCTGCTCTTCAAGGACAAGGCGAATGGGCAGCTGATCAAGCAGAATGGGCAGCTGGTCGGGTCGCGGATCATCGGCCAGCCGTTTACTGCGCCGGGCTACTTTCATTCGCGGCCGTCGATGGCTGGAACCGGGTACGATGCTGCGAACTCCAGCGGATCGAACTATGCGCCTACGAATAAGAAGCTGATTGATCGCGTTGCTGGCGATACCGCGACGGCGCAGACTGACCAGCCGGGCGTGGATGTTCCGGTCGACATGGTGACGGCGTCGGCGTCGGGGCTCGACCCGCACATTACACCGGCAGCGGCGGCGTTCCAGGTGGAACGGATCGCCCGGGAGCGGCACCTGAGTGAGTCGGCGGTGCAGCAGCTTGTGGCTCGGCATACGGAGGGGAGGCAGTTCGGCTTTCTCGGGGAGCCGCGGGTGAATGTGCTGGAGTTGAACCTGGATCTGGATCAGGCGGGCAAGTAGGTGGTCGGGGATTTTACGTCCCACCCTTGCGGCAGGGCTGCAAGGATGGGGCACCCGGGCGGTTGCTTGTAGTTCGGGGGGCTTCTGTTTCTCCGGGCGGTTGATTGCGCTTAGAATCGTAGCGATGGGCCTCTTCAAGAAAAAAATCAAGCAGGAGCATAAGGTGATGCTCCAGGCGGAGCGGGCGGCGGGCGCGCTGCAGCCGGAGTACCACCGCGCGACGCCGGAGTGCCCGAACCCGAAGCGCTGGCAGATGTACGACTCGATGACCGCCGAGGCCGAGGTGCTCGAGTTCCTTCGCACGCTCGTCACGACGATCAAGCCGGAGCTGGTGGTGGAGACCGGCTCGTTCCTTGGTGTCAGCACGCTCTGGATCGCTGAGGGCCTGAAGGCGAACGGCTTTGGCAAGATCATCAGCTGCGAGTACGACCCGGTTGTGTTCGCCTCCGCGAAGGAGAAGATTGCGGCGTCGGGGCTGGCTGAGTGGATTGAGTTGCGCAACGAATCGTCGCTCGAGATGAAGGTCGAGGGGACGATCAACCTCTTTTTTTCGGACTCCGATATGCCGATTCGCGAGGCCGAGGTCAAACGGTTTCTGCCGCAGATCGACCCCTACGGGATCATCCTGATGCATGATGCGAGCTCGCACCTGAAGATCGTCCGTGACTCGGCGCACAAGATGGAGGCGGAGGGGCTGGTCTCCTGCGTCTTCCTGCCGACGCCGCGCGGGCTGGTGGTTGCACAGAAGCGCGAAGGCCGGCTCTAGCCCCGGATGCCGATCGAAGCCACGTCCGATCGCAGCAGCTTCCGCGCCCCGTGGATGATCTTCTGGGCCGGGTTTATCGTGCGTGTGCTGTACATCACGATCGCGCATACCTACAAGATCCGGGTGTTTCAGGACCATTTTCAGTTTGGATGGGAGATGGGCCGGATTGCGCGGGCGCTTGCGAACGGGCGCGGCTATGCAGATCCTTTTGTTGGTCTCTCCGGGCCTACCGCGTGGTGTCCGCCGATCTATCCCCTGCTGCTGGGCGGTGTCTTCAAGCTGTTCGGGGTGTACACGGCGCTGTCCGGCTGGATCATCCTTACGCTGAACAGCGTCTTCTCCGCGCTGACTGCGATCTTTGTCTATGAGATTGCTGCGCGCTCGTTTGATCGCCGGGTTGCGCTGTGGTCGGCGTGGCTCTGGGCGCTCTACCCCGCCGCCATGCAGTACGCCGTCCACTGGGTCTGGGATATGGCGATCACGGCGTGCGTCTTCTCGCTGATCCTGGTGCTGGCGCTGCGGGTCCGAGGGGTTGGGGAGAGCAGCTTCCCTGCTGGCCGCCAGTTGACGGGGCTGTGGGCGAGCTTTGGTCTGCTCTGGGGCGCGGTCGCCCTGCTGAATCCGTCGCTGCTGACCTTTTTACCCGCCTGCGGGATCTGGATGCTGTGGGACAGACGACGGCCGATTCTGCCGGGCCTGGCACGCGCAGTGCTCGCTGCGGTCCTGTGTGCTGCGTGTATCGCTCCGTGGATCATTCGCAATTGGGAGACCTTTCACGCCTTCATCCCGATGCGACCGAACCTGGGCTGCGAGCTCTACGCGTCTTCGCTTGAGAGCAACAACGGCTTTCCGTGGGGGGCCGCCGTGGCCGTCTATCCGGCAACGCCCGATATGCAGCAGTATCGCCGCCAGGGCGAGGTTGCCTTCTGCAAGGAACGCGGGGTGCGCGCGAAGGAGATCTTCGCTGCGAATCCCGGCCGGTTTCGGAACTACACCTACAAGCGGATCTGGTTCTTCTGGGCAGGCGTCCCGCATCCGGTCGAGAAGAGCTTCATGACGGAGCTCTTCCGCGAGATTAATTACAGCTTCCTGTCGGTTGGCGGACTGTTTGGGCTTGCACTCGCGCTGCGTCGCCGCCGACCCGGTGCGATGCTTTACCTGATGGCCTTTTTCCTGCTCCCGCTTGCCTACTATGCGGTCACGGTGCAGGCGCGGTTCCGCCATCCGCTGGAGCCTCTGATTGCGATCCTGACGGTCTATCTCTTCCAGTCGGCGGACCGGACGCGGGCGTTCTCGTGGCAGCCGAAGCCTGACCAGTGAGGTCTGACGGAGCGCCGGTAAACTTCGCTCGGCCGCGTTACCCTTGAGAGATATGACTCACGTTTTAATCACGGGCGGCTCCGGCTTCTTCGGCGGACTGCTGAAGCGCCGGCTCCTCGACGAAGGCTACACCTGCACCAATATCGACCTGGTCGCAGACCCCGACACGCACCCGAACCTGACCAGCATCCAGGGGGATATCCGGGATCCTGCGCTGGTGCAGGCGACCTTTGCTCACGCGGGCTTCGCTGCGGTCTTTCATTGTGCGGCGCAGCTTGCGCATGACGCGATCGACGACCACCTGCTCTGGACCTCGAACGTGGATGGGACGCGGCGGCTTGCCGAGGCGGCTCAGCAGTTCGGCGTGCGCAAGTTCATCTTCATTTCGAGCAACTGCCTGTGGGCCAGCAATCTAGGGCATGACGTGAAGGAAGATGAGCCGCCGAATCCGATTGAGCTCTACGGAAAGTCGAAGCTGGCCGGGGAGCAGGTGCTGGCTGAGTTCGCGGCTGACCTGGATGTCATTACGATTCGCTGTCCTACGATCATCGACAGCGGGCGACTGGGGCTGCTGGCGATCCTGTTCGAGTTTATCGACGACGGTAAGAAGGTCTGGGTGGTTGGGGATGGTGGCAATCGCTACCAGTTCATCTATGCGCAGGACCTGGCAACGGCTTGCCTGCAGGCGCTGCCCTATGAGGGTGCGAATCTGTTTCACATTGGCTCGGACCATGTGACGTCGCTGAAGCAGGTGTATGAGGCGGTGATCCGGGCTGCGAAAAGCAAATCGCGTGTGGCTTCGCTGCCGAAGGGGCCGACGATTGCGGCGATGCAGCTTGCGCATCGGCTGAAGCTCTCGCCGCTGGGGCCGTATCACTACCAGATGATCGCCGAGAGTTTTGTCTTCGATACGACGCGGATTCGTCGCGAGCTGGGCTGGACGCCGACGCTGACGAACGACCAGATGATGGTGCGGGCGTATGAGTACTATGCGACGAACCGGCGGGATATTCATGCCCGAACGGATGTTTCGGCGCACTCGAAGCCGGCCTCGATGGGGATCATCCGGATGTTGAAGTGGATCTCTTAGGCTGCAGGCAGA
>CAZZZQ010000132.1:0-8219 GCA_964658405.1 uncultured Sphingomonas sp. | reverse complement strand
TTTCTCCGCCACCGGTTTTCCGCACAACAAGCAACAGTAAGGAACCCTGCATGCGCCGCCGCGACTTTCTGATCTCCTCCACAACACTGGTCGCTGCGGCGGTTCTTCCACGGCAAACCCTGGGTGCCACGGCGGAGACCCTGCCGGAGACGCGCGTGGTCTACCCGATGAACCGCAACTGGCGTTACCTGCCCAGGCCGGTCGCCGGTGCGGAGCTGCCGGCCTTCGACGACCCTGCCTTTGAACGTGTCGTCCTGCCCCACAGCAACGCACGGCTGCCATGGCACAACTTCGACGACAAGGAATATGAGTTCGTCTCCACCTACCGCCGCACCTTCCGCCTGCCGCCTGAGGCCAGGGGCAAACGCGTCTTCGTCGACTTCGAAGGAGCCATGACGGCCTCCACGGTCTGGATCGACGGCGTGCTTCTAGGAGAGTACAAGGGCGGGTTCACCCCGTTTTCTTTCGAACTGACCGGGCATCTGCACACAGGCTCAGACCATGTGCTGACCGTTCGTCTCGATTCCACCGAACGTGCAGATATTCCTCCGTTCGGCCGCGAGGTCGATTACATGACGTTCGGCGGCATCTACCGTGAGGTCTCGCTGCGCACCGTCTCGTCGGTCTTTCTGGATAACGTCTTCGCCCGTGCCCGGAACGTGCTGACCGCACCCTCGTTGGCCGTGGATTGCTTTGTGGCCGCAGCGCCCGGTCAGGACCTCAAGGACCTGGCACTACGGGTGGAGTTGCTGGATGGCAAGCAGGTCCTGGCGACGGAGTCCCAGCCCATCACGCTGCAGGCTCCAGCATCCGTAGATGCCGCGTCGATCGCACCTTGTCACAGCTCCGGCGAGACCTCCACCGACCCCGCCCGGCATACGGTCACGCTCCCCAATCTGCCCGGCATCGAGCTTTGGGACATCGAGCATCCCCGCCTGTACACGGTGCGTGCCACGCTGCTCCACGCCGGTAAGGCCCTGGATGCTATGACGACGCGCATCGGATTTCACGAGGCCGTATTTACGCCTCAAGGCTTCCAGCTTAACGGCAAGACGCTGAAGTTGCGTGGCCTGGACCGCCATCAGACGTTCCCGTTCGTCGGTCAGGCGATGCCGGCGCGGGTGCAGCGGCGCGATGCCGATATCCTGCGCCACAACCTGAAGTGCAACATCGTCCGCACCTCGCACTATCCTCAGTCCCGGCACTTTCTCGACCGCTGCGACGAGATCGGGCTGCTGGTTCTTGAAGAGATTACCGGCTGGCAGCACATCGGTCCGGAGCCTTGGAAGCTGGTCGCGATCGACAACGTCGGACGCATGATCCGGCGCGACTGGAATCACCCGTCCATCATCCTGTGGGGCGTGCGCATCAACGAGTCCAAGGACGATGACGCGTTTTACACGCGCACCAATGCGCTGGCCAAATCGCTCGACCCCACCCGCCAGACCGGCGGCATCCGCAACCGAACTGCCTCCCACCTGATCGAGGACGTCTTCACCATCAACGACTTCGGCTTCCCGCTGCAGAAACCGAATCACCCGCTATACCTGAACACGGAATTTGTAGGTCATACCTGGCCTGTGAAGGTGACCGACAACAACGACCTGCAGCGTGAACTTACCCTGCGGCATGCGCGCATCCATGACCAGCTGGCGTCCGACCCGCAGTTCGCCGGCGGTATCGGCTGGTGCGCGTTCGACTACAACACGCATGCCAACTTCGGCGCCGGCGACCGCATGTGCTATCACGGCGTGACCGACATCTTCCGCGAGCCAAAGCCCGCCGCCGGCTTCTACAAGAGTCAGTGCGATCCAGCCGAAGAGATCGTACTGGAGCCGGCCTTCCACTGGGCCCGCGGCGATCAACCCTTGAAGTTTGGAAACGCCGTTTTATGCTCCAACTGCGATCACCTGAAGTTCTATCTGAACCCGATCGGCGAGCCGGCCGACTCCTGGCACCCGCTGGCGGAGCTCGATCCAGCCCGGAACGAGTTCCCCCATCTGCCCTGGCCTCCGTTCCTGCTCGATATGACCAGCGTCGAACCCATCCTGCAGACCTTTGCTCTACCCTGGGGCGACCTGCGCATTGACGGCTTCTTCAAAGGCCGTAAGGTGATCTCGAAGACCCTTTCCGGCAAGGGCATCAATCAGCGGTTTGCCCTGGTGCCGGACGATCGCGAGCTGCTGGCCGATGGTGCCGACAGCACCCGGATCGTGCTCCGCGTCACGGACGAGTTCGGCAATCCGCGGCCGCTTTCGGACGAGGCCGTGCAGCTCTCGCTCGAGGGCCCTGCGGAGCTGATCGGCGGCCAGGCCTTCACCCTGATCGGCGGCACGGGCGCTGTCTGGATTCGAGCCCGGCAGCAGGCCGGCAACGTCCGTTTGACCGCCACGCATCCGCGCCTGGGTACGCAAACCGTGGAGCTACGCCTTGTGGCGGTGCCTGGGGAGAGGATCTAACGGATGAAGACCATGCAACCCACTGTTGTCGCATTCGATCTCGGCGGCAGTCACCTCGCCGCGTGGGTCGTGGGCATGCGATCGCACGCAGCGCATACCTTTCTTGCCGCAGCCCAGCAGAGTTCTTCTGGCCATCTCCCCTTTGGAGCCTCTCAACAGTTTGAAGATGCAGCCTTGCAAAGTGCCTTCGCCTCTTCAATTAGGGATACATCCGATTAGCTCGCTAGAGGGCTATCGTCTTTTTCCGCAGGACATCTGCGGTTCTTCTATCGGTTCTCTACTCGCTACCATCGGCGAATAAGCTCTAAAACGCATCCCGTTCCAGTTCCAAAGCACCGGAGATACTCAGGAGCACTCCGACATGTCCTCACTCTCCCGCCGCACTCTGCTCGCCGCCCTTGGGCCGTTGAGCCTGACCGCCTCTCCTGCCCTTCTGGCCGCTGCCGCCACCCCTGCGGCCGGAACGAAGAAAGTACTGCGACTCTTCAGCCCGCTGCAATATGGCGCCAAGGCAAACGGCAAAGACCTGGATACCCGGGCCATCAACGCCGCGGTCGATGCCTGCTTTCAGGAAGGCGGGGGCATAGTGTATGTCGCGCCGGGCAGGTATCTTTGCGGCAGCATTGTCCTTAAAAGCAACGTCACGCTGTATCTCGAAGCCGGTGCTACCTTGCTCGGCAGCAAGGAAATTGGAGATTATACGAATGTGGGTGGAGGGCCCTCCAACAATGGCGATACCGGCTCTCGCCACCTGATCTTTGCCCGCGGCGCGGAAAACGTTGGGATTGCTGGTCCGGGTACCGTCGACGGCCAGGGTGAAAGCTACTGGAAGCCCTCCGGCATTCCTCCGCTGGCGCCGGAAAACGCGTGGGCCGACGTCATCGCGCGCAGCTACGCGGAAAAGGGCGAGCGCCCCAGCCCCATGATCGAGTTCGTCGAGTGCAAATGGGTACGCGTCGAAGACACCCGCATCCAGCAGGCCGCCAGCTGGACCATGCGCCTGGTCGATTGCGAAGAGGTGCAGATACGTGGCGTCTCTATCCGCAATCCCGTCTACGGCCACAACACGGACGGCATCGACATCACGGGCTGCACCAACCTGTTCATCTCCGACTGCAGCATCGATACCGGTGACGACACCATCTGCATCAAGAGCCAGGCGCCCTACGGAGGCAGGCCCCGGCTCACGAAGAACATCGTCATCACCAATTGCGTCCTGACCACCTGCTCGAACGGCTTCAAGATCGGGACGGCCACGGAATGGGGCGTCGAAAATATCACCTTCAGCAACTCCATCATCTACAACAACGAGGTCGAATATAAATACCGCGTCGTCTCCGGGATCGCGATCGACATCGGTCGATGGCGGATGGGTCGATGGCGTGGTCATCTCGAATATCCGCATGCAGCGCACGCGAACCCCGTTTTTCATCCGCATCGGCGACCGCAGCCGGCCGTTCCCGTCGCACAAGCGCGGCATCCGCGGCGTCAGCATCGACAATGTGCACGCGGTGGGCTCGGTGCTCGCCTCCTCCATCACGGGCCTGCCGGGTGCGGAGGTGCAAGAGGTCAGCCTCTCGCACCTGACGCTCGAGAACAGCTTTCCCTGCAGGCCGGAGTGGGTCGGGCGCACGGTGCCGGAGAACGTCACGGGATATCCTGAGGCGCGCATGTTCGGGATGCTTCCCTGCACCGGTCTCTACACCCGCAATGTGCGCGATCTTCGAGTCCGCGACGTCAGCCTTCGCGCGACTGCCCAGGAAGCTCGTCCGGCTATCCTGTGCGAAGAGACCGGAGCGCTGGAGATCTCGGGTGTCCGTTCGACAACAATCTCCGGATCGAGCCCAATGATCGACCTGATGAACTGCTTCGACACCTGGGTCACAGGGTGCCAGAACCCCAGGGGGACGGAGACCCTGGTTGCGGTGGACGGCGAAAAGAGCCGCGAGATCGTCGTGTCCGGCAACAATCCAGGAGCCAGCCCCCACACCGTTCGCCTGGGAGCTGCTGCCGGCAAAGATTCCGTCACTGTAAGGTAATGCAGCTCCTTACTTTTCATTCCCGCAGGGGAATCCGCAGTTGTCCTTTTGTTTGTCGTTCCCACAGGGAATCTGCGGTTGCAGTTGTCTGTTCTCCCCCATCCGCCCTCTCGTAAAAAGGAGTCCCGGGAGAGAACGGACAACGGAGCGCGCTAAGGGTGGCCTGAGGCCGGAAACTACCGATAGAAGGTAGGTACAGAGACTCCGAGGTTGCTCTTCAGAGCTGTTTGGCGGGCTTTCTTGAGCGCTGACTGTCGATTAGCGTCCAATGGCGAGTTGAATGGCGAACGCAATAAGCAAGACGGCAGAACCTCTGCGCAGTACCACGTCTGACCGGTGCTGTTTCCAGAGACTACCGATCCATCTTCAGACTTGCAGCTGGAGAGCACGAGAAGGTGAGGTGCAGACCAACACCGAGAAGATCGGTTACAAGAAGAACTCTCGTCAGTTCTATGGGCCAAACTACCAAAAGAAATGCTGCGGCGCCCGCGGTTGAAATGAAGGCTACTGTTGCATTTCGACAGTTCTACTTTGTAGCCACTCAGACAAACCTACTTTGCACCAATACGGCTTTGGCATGCTCAAGCAGATGCCTCTAATCCATTGGGCTGCAGGACGCCTGCATTCAAGGTTACGCATAGAGGCACGAACAGCGTCCCTCGCAGGACGCTGTTCGTGTGCAATCTTGAGACATCATTTCAGCTTCGTTACGGTGCCGAACGAGTCAGCACCGGAAGTACGAGGGCTAGGGCTGAGCCGGCGGCGGTGTGGCGGAGATAGGCTTGGGTGCTTCGGGAGCCTTAGGAGCGGTCAGCCCTGGAACGACCGGGGCCTGATCGATGACGCCCGTTGCTGCGCCTTCGAGCGTGATCCCGTACTTATCCAGCGTGTTCGAAAGAAGCTGGAGAAGGGCTGCACGATCCTTCGCATAGGCGGCCGTTGCGGAGATCAGAGTATTCTCCGCGATGGCCAGCATGCGTCCCTGTTGCAGTACGAGCGCTGTCGTGGAGGCACCGAGCCGGTACTTCTTCTGCTCGGCGTCGAGACTCTGAGCAGAGTAAGTCCGTCCCGCCTGTGCAGCCATCACCTGGGCGCGGTCGTTGGTCAATGCATACTGCCCGTTGATGACCTGAATCCGAACCTGCGTGTAGAGCTGCTGAAGGCGCATCTGCGACTGGCGGTACTCCATCTGCGAACGAGCCTGGTCGGCCTGTGCGGCGCGGTTCCGGAGCGGGATCGTAACGTTGACACCAATTCCCTTGTCCGGCGAGCTGCTGTTGAAGAGGTTTCCAAAGGTGCTTGCGTAGTTGACGGATGGGTAGGTGTTGGCCGGGCAAGGAGTCGATGCACCGGTGCTCCCAAAGCCCGCGCAGCTTAGAGCTGGATTCTGTGCTCCGCCCAGTGCACTCGCTCCGTAGAAAGCCACGGCATCGATGATTGGAAGAAGGCCATTCTTTTCAGCGCGAATGGTGATCTCGTTATTCTTCATGTTGAGCACGGCTTGCTCAATCTGGGGATTGTCCGTGTAGGCCTGGCGTACAAGGTCATCGACGGCCATGTCCTCTTCCGGCAGACGGTCGAGGCTGACGCGGTCGGTCGGAACGACTGGTGCGTTGGAGAGCTGCGGATCGTTCAGATTACGCGCAACCGCCTGCTTCATGATGAGCTGCTGATACTCGAGGTTGGTCTTCGAGGCGATCAGGGCCTGCTTGTCGGTCGCTACCGAGCTGTCCGAGTTGACGACGTCGAGCGGTGCAAGGGTTCCAATCTCAAGCTGCTTGCGGTTATCAGCCGTGAGCTGCGTCGACTGCGCGAGCGAGCGCTCCTTGGCCTGTTCGTCCTCATAGGCGCTGACCAGACCCCAGTAGATGTTTTCGACCTGGTTGACCGTGTAGAGCACCTGCTGGCGGAAAGACGAGTCTGTGATCCGGCGGTTGTTCTTGGCCTGCAGGATGAAGCGGCCGTTGATTCCCGGCCCGAAGCCCTGAAGGAGGTGCTGGGTCGCCGTGGCACGGAAGGAAGACTGCAACTGAGGGCTGAAGCTGGAGTAGATGCTGTTCGTCGTCTGCCGGGAGTTATTGAAGGTGACGGCCAGCTGGGTTCCGGTCAGAAAGCCCTGCACGTAGCCGAAGTTATAGGTCGAGGTGTTGTTGTTGAGCTGGCTGGTTCCGGTCAACAGGGTCGTGGACTGGGCCGTGTCCGCTGCCTCGTACTGAAGCTGCCCGGTCAGGACGGGGTCGAGGACCTCTGGAGTCGGTCCGCCGCCGTTGGTGCTGAGTACGAGACCATTCGCACCGGTGCCTGCTCCGCCTGAGGCGCTGGAGGTTCCGCCCGGGCCGCCGCCACCGGAGATGGTTGTCGTTGTGCCGCCGAGGGTTCCGTTCACAAGACCGGTCGAGACACCGCGGAAGGTCTGTCCGGCCTTGGTCCGCAGGATATCGGTGTCGGCGATATCAAGGTTGATTCGTGCGATTGCAATGTCGAAGTTGTTCTCGAGTGCAAGGGCGAGTGCGTCCGAGAGGCTGAGATAGATCTTGCCATCACGGAGCAGGCTGCCGAGCTTCGGCGAGTTGCTGAGCCGGGGCTGGATGAAGTCGTTCGCGGAGTAGCGGAGGAGCGGGTTGCGGAAGAAGTTTCCCCGGCCACGGCTGTAATCCTTCCCGGTATCGCGCAGATACATCGGCTCGGTCAGCTTGGGCTGTGGAGCCTGCGGGAGGCCGGGCTGCCCGGTCGTATCGATGGCCACCGCCTGGGGCGTTGCGGGGGCGGTCGGGTTTGTCTGCTGAGACAGACCCTGTTGTGCTCCGGCGCTCATCAAGGTCAACGCTACACACGCTGCCGCCTGCAAATCTCGTAATCTCACGATGCGTTCTCCAACTCTGCTCTTGCTACCTAAACGGCCGATTTGCGTACAGCTCTAAACGATACCTTCGGCAAAGAACACCGAAAGCTGGAACTCGCTTGGCAAAATCAGTCAGTAAGACCTAGACGCGTCCCAGTGAAAGAACGACTCGAAATCTCTGAACTGGCACCAAATGCCTCTATGGGGAGCTATACGCATAAAGCTTCCTGCGTGTTCCCGATGTAGCATCAAAAAAGCGGCATAATCCTCGTAGCCGAAGTATAGCAACGAAGAAGTTGACTGACCCGTGCTGTGTTCCACTCTTGAACAATGATCTGGAAGCTGACCCTTACTTACGACGGTACCCCCTTCCATGGCTGGCAGATCCAGCCGGGGCTGAGTACGGTCCAGGGAACCCTGGCGAGCGCGATCCAGCACATTACGGGTGAGGTGACGCTGCCTCAGGGCTCTGGACGGACGGACACGGGCGTTCATGCGCTGGCGCAGGTGGCCACTGTTTCTCTCGATACGCCGATTCCCTCATCAAATCTGCATCGTGCTCTGAATCGCGCGCTCCCGCCGAGCATTCGAATCGTAAAGCTGGAGGCTGCCGCGCCGGGCTTTCATGCGAGGCACAGTGCCGTTCGAAAGACCTATGAGTACCGGATCTTTCCTGGCCATGGCAGCAAGGGTGCGCCGGCGAGTCCCTGTTCACCCATGCTTGCTCCCTACGTCTGGGATTGTCCCCTTCCGCTTGATCTTAAGCTGCTGCAGGGTGCCGCAAGCTCGATCGCGGGAACGCACGACTTCACCTCCTTCGCGGCCTCCGATCCTGATCTGACAACGCGGGAGGCGACACCGTCGGCTCCGGATCACGCA
>CAZZZQ010000131.1:0-8236 GCA_964658405.1 uncultured Sphingomonas sp. | reverse complement strand
GCACCCGCCTCCGCTCATCGCGGGGTCGAAGCGGGGCTGGACTGGCACCCGCTGCCGGTCGCACTCGCCGGGGCAAGGCTGCGGGCCTCCTACATGTATGACAACCAGGTCTACACCGACTACAGCGAGTCGCTCACAACCGGCAGCATCACCGGGACCTTCGATCGCAAGGGCAACGCCATCCCCGGAGTAGTCCCGAACTTCCTCAACGGCCGTGTCCTCTACGACCAGGCGATCGGCAGACTGCGCGGGCTCGGGGGCTTCGTCGAGGCAGACTGGCGTGACCAGTTCTGGCTCGACAACGCAAACTCGCTCCGTGCACCGGGCTTTACGCTGTTGAACCTGAGCACGCACTATGACCCACCCGCAGGTCACGGCACACTCTCGCGGCTGCGGTTCTACTTCGACATTCAGAACCTGGCCAACAGGACGTACGTCGCCTCTGCCGGCAACATTACCAATACCTTGAACACCCTCGGCCAGCAGAACGGCACGGCGGTGCTCGCCTCCTCCACCGGATCGATCTATGCAGGAACGCCCCGCGCCTCGTACGGCGGGGTACGCGTGAGGTTCTAGATGAAGTCGACCCCCGAGCAGCTCTCTTCGGCTGCCGCTCCCTCCGAGCGGCAGTCGTGGTTCAACTACCGGACCATCTGGCGCTGGCACTTCTACGCCGGCCTGTTCTGCATCCCGTTCGTGATCTGGCTCTCCGTCACCGGGTCGATCTACCTCTTCAAGCCGCAGATCGAGCGACTTCTCGACCGGCCCTACGACCACCTCACCATCGACGCCCCACCGGCCTCCGCCGAGGCACAGGTCACAGCCGCACTCGCCGCCGTTCCGGGCTCGAATCTGCACGCCTACGAACTTCCGCAGACCAGACGCTCGGCAGCCCGTGTCCTCGTCGGTCGAGGCGAGGAGGAGTTCCGTGTCTACGTCCACCCGCAGAGCCTGCAGATCCTGAAGGTCGTCAACGAGGACAGCCGGCCCATGAAGGTGATCTCTCGCCTGCATGGGGAGCTCCTGATGGGCGACCGCGGTTCCATGCTGGTCGAACTGGCAGCGTCATGGACGATCGTCATGGTCGTTACCGGACTGTATCTCTGGTGGCCGCGCCAGGGCGACCGGCTGGCCGGGGTGCTCTTCATCCGGCTCCGGCGCGGAAGACGCATCTTCTGGCGCGATCTCCACGCGGTCACCGGGGTGTGGATCTCGGCCTTCGCGCTCTTCCTTCTGGTGACCGGCCTGCCCTGGGCGAAGAGCTGGGGCGGCTACCTGAAAGGTGCTCGCGCGCTCGGCGCTACCGCCACGGCGCATCAAGACTGGACCACGGGTCGCTCGTCCGAAATCGCCGAACGGGTCGCCATGAATCACGCCGGCCACGGGATGCACATGTCCATGGACACGGTCTCGTATGGTTCACTCGACCGGATGATTGCGACCGTACAACCGCTCGGCATGCCCGCCCCCGTCCTCATTTCTCCGCCGATGCACGCCGGAGGACCATGGACAGCGCGCTCCGACACGCAGAATCGCCCGCTGCGGCAGAACCTGACCCTCGACCCGGTCACCGGCGCTATCCTTAAACGCGAGGGCTTCCAGCAGCATACGATCATCGACCGCATGGTCGGAGTCGGCGTTGCGGCGCACGAGGGGCAGCTCTTCGGGCTCTTCAACCAGTTACTAGGTCTAATTACCGCGATCGGATTGGTCCTGCTCAGCGTCAGCGCGGTGGTGCTGTGGTGGCGCCGCAGGGCTGTCGGCGTGCTCGGCGCACCGGTACAAAGCCGCTCGCCAAGCTTCTCCTGGGGACTGACCGCAATCGCCGTCGCCTTCGGGATCTACCTGCCCATGCTCGGGGTGTCGCTGCTTGCCGTTCTTCTGCTGGAACGCGTCGTGCTGCGGCGAATCCCGTCAGCGCGGCAGTGGCTGGGGTTGAGCATCGTCTGACCTGCAGCAAAGGCGAGCCGGGCGCACTCGCTACAATGGAGAGAGCATGCATCTCGCTCTCAGCACGCAGTGGCAGTTCGCCTGGCTGGTCACTGCCTCCTTCATCGCCGGCGTCATGAACGCAATCGCCGGGGGCGGTTCGTTCATCTCATTTCCGGCCATGATGGCGATGGGCGTGCTTCCGATCGCAGCTAACGCCACCAATACCGTCGCCCTGTGGCCTGGCCAGCTCACCTCTGTCGCGAAGCTACGCAACGATCTGCGCCGCGATATTCTCCCAACTGTCGTCATCACTTCGATCCTCGGCGGAATCTCCGGCGCGCTGGTGCTGCTTAGGACCCAGCAGGTGACCTTTCTGCATGTCCTTCCGTGGATGCTGCTGAGTGCCTCCCTGCTCTTCGGCATTAGCGGACCAATCTCACGCTGGCTGCGATCCCGCTCGAAGACGCATGCCACACAGAAGACCCCGGCACTGATCCCGCTCTTCTTTGTGCTGCTCCCGGTTTGCTTTTATATTGGGTACTTCGGCGCAGGCGCAGGCTTTCTCATCATGAGCGCGCTGGCGCTCTTCGGCGTCGAGGAGATGCATCAACTCAACTCGCTCAAGGTCCTCGCCGCCTGCCTTTCGAACCTCTGTGCTGTGCTGACCTTCATCATCAGCGGCGCCGTCCTCTGGCACTATTGCCTGATCTCGATGGTCTTCGCAGCCACCGGCGGCTACATCAGCGCACACTACGCCCGCCGCATGAACAGCGATATCCTTCGCATCGTCGTTGTTGTCACCGGCTGCATCATGGCCGCGTACTTCTTCTGGAGACAGCCATGAAATTCAAGTTCGCAAAAAGGATCCAGCCATGAGTCATGAAGGCATCCGCATCGTCAGCGAGAGTGAAGCACAGCGCTCCGCTCACTTCGACGTAAAGCTCCCCCCTGAGGCCGTCACCCCGCAGAAGGTTCGTGTGATGAAGTCCGAGGGTACCGGCATGGAGATTGACTGGCGCGACGGCCACAAAAGCGCCTGGACCTTCGCCTGGCTCCGCGACGGCTGCCCCTGCGCGACCTGTCATGAGGAGCGCGAAAAGAGTGGTCGTCCCCCTGGCGTTCCCAAGCCAAAGCCCGCAACCTTGTTGCCCCTGTACGAAGCCCCGGCGCGTCCTGTTGAGATTACGCCAGTCGGGAAATATGCCCTCCGCTTCAAGTGGAGCGACGGTCACGAGAGCGGCATCTATTCATGGGAGTACCTGCGCCGCGTCTGCCAGTGCAGCGAATGTACCAGCCTCCATCGCACCACAGCCTTTCAGGAGTAGAACGATGAACTATCCCCCGGCCGCGAACCACATGCAAGCGCTCGAAGAACGTATTAAGCCCCTCACCCTCGAGCTGGCACAGCACCGCCTCTACCGCAGCTTCGAAGATATCGAAGACCTCCGGAGCTTTATGCAGTCGCACGTCTTCGCTGTATGGGACTTCATGTGCCTGCTCAAGACGCTCCAGCGAGGACTGACCTGCGTCGACGTTCCCTGGTTGCCCAGTGCGAAGGCAGAGAGCCGCCGCCTGATTAACGAGATCGTCTTCGGCGAAGAGAGCGACCTCTATGAAGGCCAGCCGCTGAGCCACTTCGAGCTCTATCGGATGGCGATGCAGCAGTGCGACGCCGACACGCAGCCGATCGACACCTTCCTCGCAGCCGTTTTGCGCGGTACTCCCTGGCCACGCGCCTTGGCAAACTGTGATGCGCCGGAGTCGGCACGGCAGTTTGTGCAATCAACCTTTGCCGTCATCGAAGCCGGTAAACTGCATGCGATCGCCGCAGCCTTTACCTTTGGGCGTGAAGATCTTATTCCGGATATGTTTCGCGGCTTCCTCCGCGACCAGGACGAGATGCTTGGCGGCCAACTTGCCATTCTGCGCTGGTACATGGAGCGTCACATCGAGGTCGATGGCGATGAGCATGGGCCGATGGCGCTTCGCATGGTGAGCGAACTGTGCGGCGACGATCCCGTCAAATGGAGCGAAGCGACCGACGCAGCCGTTTTTGCGCTGAACGCCCGCATCGCGTTGTGGGATGGAATCGCTGACACGTTGAAGCATGCTGCGGCGACTACATCGTCGCGCGCACACTAATGCCTCTCTTGAATCCTGCCAATGGCTCCCCAGTCGCTGGCCGGCCTCAAGAGAGGCACATAGTACTTCATTACTTGATGGCAATCGTTGCTTCGTTGAGCTCAGGCGAAACCTCTGCGAGCAGTTCACCAACCTGGTGAGTGGAGGTTGCCGTGTTCGCGAGGATGCGGGTTCCGACAGCAAGCTTCAGCTCAATCGTCTTACCCTTCTCGACGGTCATCACACTATCGCCAACCTTCAACTCCATCGCAGCGCTGGAGTCATTGCGGACGTTCAGCTTGACGGTCTTCGTCTTGCCAAACATGGCGTGGACCGGCATCGCGGAGTGCATTGGAGCAGCGTAAACAGCGGTGGATGCGCTCAAGCCTGCAGCGACCAAAGACAGAGCAACAACTACAGTGCGAATGTTCATAACAGCTCCCGACAGATCAGATTTTGACGGGAACTTACTGCCATGGTTCAGGAAGCTCGTCGTGAAATAACCTACGCAAAAGGTTCCGTGGCAGTTCCATGTTTCTTGAAAATTCTTCACGAAGATCCGGGTTTGTGAACGCTTGGCCAACACAGTGTTGCAGGGAGTAGAATCCGCGCTCACCGGCGCAAAGCCACCCGGCTCCCAGCCTGTGGATTCAGCCCGAAACGCTCCTCTCGCAGGAACGATAAAATAGAGTTTGGGGCGTACACCAAGTGCATCATCTTCTTGAAAACATGAACCCGCAGCAGCAGGACGGGATCCAGTCCGTGGACGGTCCGGTACTCCTGCTCGCCGGCGCAGGCTCGGGCAAAACCCGCGTCGTCACACACCGCATCGCATACCTCATCGAAGAGCGTGGCATTCCCGCCGACTCGATCCTCGCAGTCACCTTCACGAATAAGGCTGCGAAGGAGATGGCCGAGCGCGTCGAAAAGATTCTCGGCCACTCCTCGCTCGCGCGCCCCATGCTGTCGACATTTCACAGCTTCTGCGTGCGTGTTCTCCGCCGGGATATCGAGGCCATGAAGGTCAACGGCGTCGGCCTTACGAAAAGCTTCGCCATCTACGACGAGACCGATCAGCAGGCCGTCGTCAAGCAGGCCCTGAAGCGTCTTGCGATCGACGACAAACAGTTGAAGCCACGCGTCGCACTCGGCCGTATCAGCTGGGCGAAGAACCACATGATCGATCCGCAGGAGTACTTCCTCGCCTCGACCAATCCGCTCGAAGAGAAGATCGCACACATCTTCGAGATCTATCGCAAAGAACTCTTCAAGGCCAACGCACTGGACTTCGACGATCTCCTGCTCGAGACCGTGCGCCTGCTGAAGTCCTCAAGCGAAGTCCGCGAGAAGTACAACCGTCGCTATCAGTACGTCATGATCGACGAGTACCAGGACACCAACCGGCCGCAGTACGAGCTGATGAAGCTCCTGGCCGGATCACACCATAACGTCTGCGTCGTCGGCGACGAAGACCAGTCCATCTATAGCTGGCGCGGCGCGGATATCAAGAACATTCTCGAGTTCGAGAAGGACTTCCCCAACGCGAAGACCATCCGTCTCGAACAGAACTACCGCTCCACCCAGATCATCCTCGAAGGCGCCTCCGCAGTGGTCGCGCATAACCTGCAGCGCAAGGGGAAAAACCTCTTCACCACGCGCGAAGGTGGCTCGATGATCGGCTACTACGAGGCCCCGGACGGCGAGAACGAAGCGCTCTTCATTGCTGACCGGATCCAGAAGTATCTTCGTGCCGCAGGCCAGACCGAAGATCAGCCGCGCTGCGCTGTTCTCTATCGGACGAACTCGCAGTCACGCCTCGTTGAAGAGGCCCTGCGCCGCTACCAGGTGCAGTACCACATGGTCGGCGGATTCTCCTTCTACGACCGCGCTGAGGTCAAGGACATCCTCAGCTACCTGAAGCTGGTGCAGAACGTCCACGACTCGATCGCACTCTCGCGCACCGTCAATTCTCCCCCGCGCGGCATCGGCAAGACCACGATGGAGACACTCGAGCGCATGGCCCTCGCCAGCGGAATGAGCACGTGGGACGCGATCGGTCGCGCCATCGAAGATAAATTGTTACCGCAACGGGCACTTACTGCACTTGAAGGTTTTCGACGCCTTATCATGGATGCACGCGCGATGCTCGGACCGGGCTTCGCAGAGAAGCTTGCCGAGGATGTCGGCTCTCCGATCACCGCGGAAGAGGATGAGGACACCAGCTTCGACATGTCCGTTGAAACGGGCGCAGACGAAGTAGCCGACACCTCCTTCGACACCAGCTTCAACTTCGGCTTCGACTTCGGCCCAAGCGAAGAGATCTCGACGATCGCGCCCGAGAATGCAGCCGACTCTGACGCCGCGCACGACATTGATACGGCGACCTTCAACCCTTTCGCACCGGTCGTGCTCAAAAGCTCGGCACGGTCCACCCCGGAGCGTGCTGCAGAGATCATCATGGACGCGGCCTCCACCGAGGCACCGGCGTTCCGCAAGCCCGGCGACGCCGCAACGCTGCCCGAACTGATCAAGTTCCTCAATGATCGCAGCGGCTACATTCGTGGCCTCGAGGCGGAGGCGACCCCGGAGGCCTTCTCCCGGATCGAAAATCTCAAGGAGCTTGCCAACGCGGCGCAGGATGCCCAGGAGCGCGGCGAGACCCTGGCCGAGTTCCTCGATCACGCGGCGCTCGTCTCGGACGCCGACTCGTACAGTGAGGACGCCCGCGTCACCCTGATGACCCTCCACGCGGCCAAGGGCCTGGAGTTCCCGCTCGTCTTCCTGACTGGCATGGAGGAGGGCCTCTTCCCGCACTCCCGCACCTTGACCGACCCCACCGGACTCGAAGAGGAGCGGCGCCTCTGCTACGTCGGCATGACCCGCGCCATGGACACCCTTGTCATCACACGCGCCCGCTACCGTCGCCGCTACGGTAGCGACATGCCCGAGGCCAGCCTCGCCTCCCGCTTCCTTGAGGAGATTCCCTCAAAGCTGGTCGAAGACCTGGGCAGCCCGGCAGCCCGGCCGCAGTTCTCCGGCTCCGCCTACTCCACCCCCTACCCGCAGAAGGGCCGTTACGGCCGCGATGCCGGGGCCGAGTCCGGCGATCGCCACTATAGCTATGAGGATGAGGACCAAAGCGGTGGCGGCTCCTCCGGACCGAAGTTCTCGACCACCGGTATCGCCTCCGGATCGAAGGCGATCTCGTCTTCGGGCTCGATGGACAATATCGCCAGCTTCTTTGCATCACGCGGCCAGAAGGTCGGCTCCCGGCCCAAACTGGCCATCCCGGAGCCGACCGGAAAGACCGGCCTGAAGAAGGGATCACGCGTCCGCCATCCGAAATATGGGGAGGGCACCGTCTTTCAGCGAGAAGGAGATGGGGATGACGCGAAGATTACAGTACAATTTCAACAGCACGGCGTGAAGAAGCTGGTGGAGAAGTTCGCCCAGTTGGAACGCCTGTAGCCCGAAACCCAAAACAAGAGACCTTGTTTACTTCGTACTAGAAAGTTTGACCCTGACCATGGCAAATACCAAGAGCATCACCGACACTCTCGAGCGCAAGAAGATCAAGCGCGCCGCACGTAAGGCCGCAGCCCCCAAGGCTGCCCGCACCGGAGCCCGTGGCGAGAACAAGGCCAAGATCAAGAAGGCTGCGCGCGGAACCAGCAAGCGCTAAGTACCGGCGCCGTCAGCTGTCCAGGCTGACGGCGCAGCTTGCGTCCGCCAGCCAGTTGTGCCTTTCCAGTCAATAAGCGATAGTACTCAGTAGGGAATCCCCAAGACATTTCTTTGAGGAGCGGGCGCGCTGGGCAGGCAGATCTTTGCGACAAAATCGATCGACAAGCTGATTCACGAATCGGAGAAGCCGGAGCACGCGTTGAAAAAAACGCTTGGGCCGGTCTCTCTGACCGCCCTGGGCATCGGCGCGGTCATCGGTTCAGGAATCTTCACCGTGATCGGCACCGCAATCGGCGGTAATCCTGCGGCGCTCGCCAAGTGGGCCGACTCCCCGGTGATTGACCTCCTGCTGCACCACGGAGCCGTCGCCGGTCGTCCCGGCGCAGGTCCGGCACTCGCCATCTCGCTGGTCGTCGTGGCCATCGTCTGTGCCCTGACCGGCCTCTGTTATGCGGAGCTGGCCAGCATGATTCCCATTGCAGGCTCCGCCTACACTTAC
>CAZZZQ010000130.1:0-8328 GCA_964658405.1 uncultured Sphingomonas sp. | reverse complement strand
AGCACCGTCCCCCCGGTGAGATGCACGATATTACGACAAAGGCTAAGGCCGGAGAAGCGCCTTGATTGCAGGTGCGCTCGTCCATGGCTTTGTGTGCGTCCGCTACGCGGGTGGGCGGCAAGTCGAGGTCGAAGACCTTGCCCGGTTGAATCTTCTCCGTCCAAACCAAATCGATTAAGTGTTGGAGGGACCGACGAACCGGCGCGGGGCCACCATGCAGGTGAACCATTGACCAGAACAACTCCTCCCCAGCCAGATTCGAATCGTACGGTGCACCGACAAAGCTGACGTGCCCGCCCGGTCGGCAGGAACGGATCGCCTGATGGATGGACTCCTGCGTATTGACACACTCCAAAACGCAATCGGCACCGATGCCCTTACTAAGGTCTTTCACATCAGCGACGCCTCGTCCCCGCGTGTTGCGATAATGTCGGTTGCACCGAAGTCTTTCGCCGGTGAAGATCGAAGACCTGCTCGAATCAAGGACTCCCCTGAAGAGTGCATGAGTCTTCGTCTACATCAAGGTAGAGCGTTACCCACGGACGCCGGAGGACTACTTGGCCGAGCGATTCTCACTACATCAAGGGAGTCATCTAGATCAGACCCCGCGCTGTGCAGTGTTCGTGGCATGACAAGTAACAACACTGTCACCCGTCCGCAATGCCTCCTTCATATTCAATGTTTATGTTCGTCCTCATGCACATTTTCCAGAACCGTTTTCTGTCCTGGGTAGCCCTTGCCCTTTTCGTTCCTACACCCTTTCTTTTGTCCCAGAGCCAAGCCATCGACGGCAACATAGAAGGATATGTGCGTGCGGCGGATGGTGCTGCGCTGCGTGGTGCAGTGATCCGCGTAACAGAGGTGCAGACCGGTCTGAAACGCGACGCACAGGCAGACGATGAAGGCTACTTCCGTGTGCAGATTCTGCCGCCTGGCACTTACAGCATCTCCATCACTAAGGATGGCTTCAGCCCGCAGCAACAGACCGGCATCTCGTTAGTCGCGGGACAGGTGCAGACCCTGCGCATCTCGCTACCAGTAGGTTCGGTTGCCAGCACTGTCGAGGTCACGGCGGACCTTCCCGTCATCGAGACGGGCCGCACCAACGCATACAACAACGTTTATACCAGCCGCGAAGTGCAGAATATTCCTGTGCCCGGCCGCAGTTCCTGGACTTGTTTGTGGTCAACCCTATCGTGAACGCGCCGCCACTTTCTACGAGCGGTTCGGGCACGGGCACGCCCTCCGTATCGTTCGGCGGCTTGGGCTTTCGCGCGATCAACGTGGACGGTGTTAGCAACAACGTGCAGGATGGAGCGCGCAACCTGGTGATCAGCGAAGACGCCCTGAGCGAAGTGCAGGTCGTCACCAACTACTCGGCAGAGTTCGGGCGGGCTGCTTCCCTCCAGTTGAACGCTATCTCCAAATCTGGCTCGAACGATCTGCACTACGGTGGCTTTCTCTTTGCCCGCAATAAGGCTCTTTCAGAGCGGCCCTTTCTACTCTCGGACTCGACGCCTACACCTCCCTTCTCGCGTTACAACTATGGTAAAACCGCCAGTGGCCCATTGAAGAGAGATAAGGCATTCCTTTTCGGCAGCTACGAGCGCTGGCAGCAGGACGCGCCGCAGGTGTCGACCTTCGGTGGCGCAGCGCAGGCTACTGCAGCAGCGCAGCTAGGTATTGACCCTGCCGATATCGCCTCATTCAACGGTAGCTTCAGAGCGCACACGGTTACGGTCAAATCCGACATCGAACTGAACAGCACAAATCGCCTGATGTTGCGCTACAACTACAACCGTGACCGCGAAAGCCCGCTGGGCAGCGGCCAAATCACGCGGCAGGTCGCCAGCCGCTTCGATGAAAATCCCCAGTCAGGCACGGCACAACTGGTCACGACCATAGGCCCGAACAAGCTGAATGAGTTCCGCTTCCTCAGCATCAAGCGGGACATCAGCAACGGCGTTCTCAGCCCGTTGACGCCGCAGATCAACATCTCCGGGATTGGCAATTACAACGGCAACCAGGATGGCACCTTTGTTTCCTATGAGTCCGGACTGCAGTTCGTAGACAACTTTACCTGGAATCTCGGAAATCATTCGCTGAAGGCGGGCGTCGACCTGCTGCCGAATTCGTTCCAGGAGCGAACACGTAACCTGAACGGAACTTTTAACTTCACCGGGCTGAACGCCAGCGGAACGCGTGGCGCGGTCACTGCATTGCAGCAGGCGGTAAACGCGCAGAACGGCGTCATCGATCCCGCGACAGGTCGTGCTTACACCTACACGCAGTACACCCGCGCTATTGGGCAGGAGTTCACCACGTCGCGAATCATCAGCCAGGGTTACTTTCTTCAGGATGACTGGCGTGTCAACAGCAAGCTCAAGGTGACTTACGGCCTGCGCTATGAAGTTTTCTTGCGACCGCAGGGCCTGCTGAACCCTGCTTATCCGGCGACCGGCACGATTCCGCAGGACTACAACAACCTCGCCCCGCGCCTTGGCGTTGCCTATGACCTGAAAGGCGACGGCACGTCCGTCATTCGCGGAGGCTACGGCTTGTACTACAACACAACGGTAGCTCAGACCTTCAACACCTTTGCGAGAGGAAACGGGGTAGCCGTTCGAAACCTAACCGTGACGCCGACTCAGACAGGCGCGCCCGCCTTCACGCGCGACCCCGTGTCGATTGCAGGCAACACCGCGCTGCTGCTGGGACTTATACGTCTTCAATCCGAGCTTTCAGGACCCCATGGTTCATCAGTACTTTGTCACCTTTGAACGACAGCTTATGCGCGACCAGTCGCTAGCGGTCTCCTATTTTGGCAACCATGCCGTGGATCTGCCTTACTCCATTCCTTCCAACCTGACGGTCACTGGGACGGCTGCGAACGGCGGCCCGCAGTACGGCGGCACAACGAACCGCCCCAACCCGGCGTTTGGCAATATCTATACCGCAGGGTCAGCAGGATACCAAAATTACAACGGCTTCCTCCTTGTGCTGACACAGCGTGCACGTCACGGCCTCAGCTTTCAGGCGGCCTACAACGCGCAGCACGTGCGTGGGTTGTCCTATACGAACAACTTCACGAACTTTGGCGCCCTGACCACTCCCAGCAATCCCGCTAATCCATCCGCGGACGTTGGCCCCGGAGACTTCAGCCAACCCAATCGCTTCACGCTGACTGCTGTTTACAACACGGCCTTTCCCATGGACAACGCTCTTGCTGCCCGCCTCATGAACGGATGGACGCTCACCTCGCGTACTGTCGCGCAGAGTGGCCTACCCTTCTCTCCAGTGACCGGTCAGGACAATAACGGCGACCTGATCTTCAACGACCGTCCCGTGGGATACGGCTACAACTCCTTCCGCTTGCCCGCATATGTCGAGGCAGACTTTCGCGTGTCGCGCGACGTCCATATGAGCGAACGCAACACAATTCAGGTGGCGGCCGAAGTATTCAACGCGCCCAATCGTCTGAACGCGACCAACGTAAATCGTACCTTCGGCCCTGGCACCACGCCGAACAGCACCTTCAACACAGCCACAGCAGCAGAGACGGCACGGCAGTTTCAGCTCAGCATCCGCTTCACCCATTAGATTCAAAACTGCTGGGATGCACAATCGAAGCGCAAGTTCTTGCGAGGGGACACCTATCAGCACAGGACCGTTCAGATCAACCGTCGCGCTTTTCTCTTCACCGCCAGTGCCGCCCTGCTTTTGCAGGCGGCACGTGGCATCGCCCCGCCTTCGCTACCTGTAACACCACTGCGCGCAGATCCGTTCCTGCTCGGGGTCGCGTCCGGCGACCCGGAACCTGATGGCTTCGTGCGTTGGCCGCGGCTCTCCACAGACACGCGGCGCGGCGACGGTGCCCTGCCCGCCACGGATATACCTGTGCGATGGGAGGTCGCGAAGGACTTTGGCTTCCGCCGAATCATTCAGAAGGGCACCACAGCCGCTATGTCGAAGATGGGTCATGCCGTTCATGTCGAGGTGATTTTGACGACCATGAAGTTGAAAACAACTGATCCGCCTGCTGCCTTCCTGAAGCGCCGCGCCGCAGCCTTCAAGGCATACTACGAGAACATGCCCGGGGAGATTGTCTGGCCTGGTTCTCGGAATCGAGATGCAGAGGCTATCGCAGCCGTCTGATCTCGTACTCGATCATCGGAGATGCGGCATCTTCCTGCTTCGCTCTCATGACTATGCGTGGGCAAGGTATGAAGTGGCAGGACCTTTGAAAGCCTTGTCCGAGGCGCAGCCAGAGCTAAGTGTCTTTCGTGCCGAGGAGAGAGACGATCGCAGAAGTGAAGTGCGACTGCGTCATTCGGAACTCCCACAGCTCTATGGAGAGACATTGGCAGGCGGCAGTCCTCCCTTTATGCGGATCGAATTTATTACTTCGGACAGTCCCATTTCGATACGATCTCGCTGTGCAGCGGTGAGTTCAATCGTATTGGCTGCTACTCCTGGCGCGACGATTGCTATGCCGGTCTCGAACAGGTAGCAGGTGCCTCCCTGGTGCGTCGCGTAGAGTTTGCCGGAGATGGACTGAGACATTCCCGCAGAGCCCGTCGCTCGTATCGAAAACATTAACCCGCCAATTGTTTTTTGCGCGGACTTTGGAGATTCTGCGAATTTGGCGGCTTCAGAGTCACACTGCCTGGCATTGGCCGCGGGGATCGTCCCATAGACAACTCCGAAGCCCTCCAGATTTGTTCCACTATAGGGCCCAATAGTACGGCGTCTTGGAAAACCGCCTTCGCTGAATGCAAACCCCTTCACCGGCTTAACCTCATCGGACTGACTCAGTGCCGGTGGATGATGCCCAAACTGCGTAGCTGGCTGCCATGTGGATGGATAGTGAATGGTAACCCCATGCTGCTGATCCACGTCGACCGCATCCATCTTCCAAACCTGCCGCAGAGTGAATGGTCTTCCCGGCTTACGGGGAGCTCCTGGGGTCTGGGCCGAGTGGCTGGCGGATGGGGATGTTGACAGTATAAGGGCGACCAGAAGGGATTGCGGCTTCATGCAGGACAGAGTACACGAGGTAAAGCTGTGCCGTCTCAATCTGCGTCAGGATTTACTGCTCCAATAACGGCGGCCATCCCTTGATCGGATGATCGGGCATTTCTACCGATGGTCGTCCTCATTCGCAGGGGATGTCAGGCCAAACTTTGTGAGCTTATAGGTGATGTCGCTCTTTGAGAGGCCGAGCCTGCGGGCGGCCTCTGCCTTCCCGCCCTGAGTCCTGGCTAGGGTCTGGACGATCGCCTCCCTCTCCCAATCTGCAAGGAGCTTGCGCAGGTTGAATTCGGCAGGAAAGATGGGAGTGCTGGAGGCGTTCCTGCTGTGGGGTAGATCGATGCTCAAAATTTCGGGGCCGCCGGTCAGGATGCAGGCTCGCTCCAGAAGATTGCGCAGCTCGCGAATGTTTCCCGGAAAGCTGTAGCCCATGAGTTGCTGTAGAGCGTCGGGATGCAGCTTTCTGGAGGTCATCTTCAGATCGCTCGCGACCTGCTGTAGAAGATACTCGGCGAGCAGCGGAACGTCTTCCATGCGTTCTCTGAGCGGAGGGACCTCGACCGGCACGATCGCAAGTCTGTAGTAAAGGTCCTGCCGAAATCGTCCGTGCTCTACCTCTTTTAGAAGGTCACGATGAGTCGCAACGAGGACACGAACGTCGACGTCTCGTGAGATGGTCGAGCCTACGCGCGTGATCTTTCCTTCGGCTAGCACACGGAGCAGCTTTGCCTGCGCGGCCGGGGACATCTCACCAGCTTCATCCAGAAAAAGTGTTCCTCGGTGCGCGGTCTCGAAGAGGCCGTATCGGACGCGGTCTGCGCCGGTGAACGAACCTTTCTCGTGCCCGAAGAGCTCGCTCTCGAGGAGTGTCTCCGGGAAGGCCGCGCAGTTGACACTGATCAGCGGCTTATCAGCCCTCTGGCTCACCTTGTGCACTGCACGTGCGACGAGTTCTTTGCCAGTCCCCGTTTCGCCTGTGATGAGAACGGTCGCCTCGGTGGGGCCCACTCTGCGGATCAGGCTTTTCAGCTGATTGACCCGATCACCGTTGCCCCGGATCTCGCTGTCTCCTTCCAAAGTCCCAACAGCGTTGCGGAGAAGCAGATTCTCCCGTCGCAAAAACGTATGCCGTGCAGCACGTGTAATGACGGCTTTTAAGTTGTCGGCCGCGAATGGCTTCGTAAGAAAGTCAAAGGCACCTTTACGCATCGTCTCGACAGCCAGCTCTACCGTTCCAAACGCTGTGAGAACGACGACGGCGGTCGAAGACTCTCCCTGCAGGAGCGCGTCGAGAATCTCAGTCCCCTCTCCATCCGGGAGCTTCTGATCGGTGAGGATGACGTCGAAGTCCTGACTTTCGAGGGCAGCCATCGCCTCATGAACCATGCCGACAAGAACAAGCGAATGCCCATCGCCCCGCAACTGCAGCGAGATCAACTTCCGCATGTTTGGCTCATCTTCAACGACCAGAACTCGTGCCACTGACAACCTCCTTCTTTTCGGCGACCAACTAGTGATGGATGCAGATGGACGGCAGTAAAAGTGCAAATTCGATGTGCCCCTGGCTGTTGCTTTGAAGTGATAATGCGCCGCCATGAGTCTCGGCTATCTTTCGTGCGATCGACAGTCCAAGACCAGTCCCACCTCTCTTTGCGGTAAAGAATGGCTCGAAGATCCTGGGCACTGCATACGTCGGGATAGGTGGGCCGCCGTTTTCGACGGTGATCCGAATCTGCTCGCGAGCGTGTGTGCACCCTACCAAAATCTCTTCCCCTTCAGGGGATGCATCAATAGCATTCTTCATCAGGTTCAGCAGCGCCTGTTGGAGCTGATCCTCGTTGCCAAGGGTGAGGCAGTCCCCTTCAATCTTCAGCCGGATCGGCACGTTCTTTCCGAGCGCGTGGGCCTTTGTAATTGATGCGATATACCCAAGGAGCGTATGGACATCGATCTCTGTCCGGGGCAGATCGCCTGGGTGCGCATAGCTAAGAAAGTCAGAGGTTAATCTCGCCAGTCTCCGCGCCTCGGCAAATGCGACTTTTAGCATGTCTTCGCGCTCGTCAACCGTAAGATCCATTGATCCGGCCGCCTCAATCGCGCTCGAGATGATTGCAACTGGATTGCGAATTTCATGAGCGACCGCGCTCGCCAGACGGCCGATCGCTGCAAGCTTTTCACCTTCCACCAGGCGTTCGCGGGTGGCCTCAAGCTCGCTAAGCCGTCTTCGAAGCTCGCGATCCTGCTCCCCGAGAAGATCGAGCAGGAGCCAGACCAGCGTTCCTACCGTGAACAGGAGAAGGATCAGGGTTGCTGCTTCCAGAAGCTCTCCAAGCTGAAACGGCGGCCTGAAATGAGCTGCGTAGGCCACCCATAGAAATGCCGAGCAGGATGAGATGGTGGCGACCAGAAGCGTTATGGGCAGCGAAAAATAAAGGGCAGCCTCGAGCACGGGAAGGATCAGCAGGCCAAAGTAATGCGTGTGCATCTGCCTGGTTGCGGCCGCAAGAGCAAACGGAATCAACAAGCCTGTGCAGATCGACACAACCGCGCTCGACCTGATCGAATTGAAGCTTGAAAGCGGACATCTCTGTGCGAGCACCAGCTCCCCGGCGCGGAAGAGGAACGCGGCGACGGCAACGAAGATCATGGTGCGTGGCGTTGGAAAGCTGAAATAGGAGAACCCGATCTCAACTGCGACGAACAGCACCAGACCGAGAAGATTAACCAACGCAATTGCGGACCGTTGGGGTATGCCTCGCGGGAAGCGGATATAACTTAGATCATTCATCAGTTCCTCCGCCTGGGTCGCCATGGCTTATGCAATCCCGCTGCCATTCTGGGCGCGCCTGAGCGGCTGAGATTTGATTTCGATGCGTCCAAACCGTTCGAATCATCGTACGACAATATGAAGATTCAAACGGTTCTCAAGAGGCTGTAGGGTAATCCCTGCAAAAGGGGGACTGGTAAGCCGTTCGTTTTGGCATCACAAGTGCTTCATTAGTCATTGCGTTTGCATCGGAGAGGTCAGAGCATCAAGCGTTCCACGTCCATCACGAAGGTGGTTTCCCCGGTTCTCTACCGGATTGCGATGCTATGGATAGGCGCTTCCCTCTACGGATTGGGATCGTTGGCAAATGGACAAGGACTGTCGGGAACCTCTCCCTTGACTCTTCACGACGCAATTCAAATGGCGGAGGCCAGCCCGCTGGCACGTGAAGGGCAGGACAGTGTGGATGCTGCCCGCGGACTCGTCGTGCAGGCCGGCCTCAGACCCAATCCAAGGCTGTTTCTACAGTC
>CAZZZQ010000129.1:4507-8395 GCA_964658405.1 uncultured Sphingomonas sp. | reverse complement strand
GAACCCACCCAAAAACCGTCCTCCTGAGCGAAGTCGAAGAACCTGCGGTTGCACGCATCAACCCGCACCAGGCCGCCCGGGTGCCCATCCCTGCGGCCCACCGCAAGGTGGAACGATCGATCGTCTCCAGACACCTAAAACATGTCATCACCTCCCACGGGCGGCAGGATCGCATCCAATGGGCTGAGGTAGCGACCATGAAGGCTGTAGTTCTGCACGAGTACGGTGGACCGGACAAACTGAAGTGGGAAGACTTCGACGACCCGAAGATCGCCGACGATGAGGTCCTTATCCGGCTCTCCGCGACCAGCGTCAACCCGGTCGACTACAAGATGCGCAGCGGCGAGGCGAAGTCCCTCTTCCCCGTAGAGTTCCCCGGAATCATCGGCCGCGACGTCTCCGGCGTCATCCGCGAGATCGGCTCCAAGGTCAAAGGCTTCGAGCCCGGCGACAAGGTCATGGCGCTCGCCCACCACACCTACGCCGAACTGGTCGCCGTCAAGGCCACTGACCTCACCCACGTCCCCGAAAAGATGGACGTCGCCGAGGCTGCAGCCCTCCCCCTCGTGCTCCTCACCGGCGAGCAGCTCATCACCCGCGGTACAAAGATCCAGTCCGGTCAGACCGTCCTGATCACGGGTGCCCTGGGCAGCGTCGGTCGCGCCGCCGTCTGGACCGCAAGAAAGGCCGGCGCAACCGTCCTCGTCGGCGTCCGCAAGAAGCAGCTCGAGCAGGCAGAGGAGCTTGGAGCGGAGGCAATCGTCGCACTTGACGATAAGAGCTCGATCGAGAAACTCGGCTTCCTCGACGCCGTAGCCGACACCGTCGGCGGCGAGACAGCAGACCTGCTGCTCACGAAGATCAAGCAGGGCGGCATCTTCGCCTCGGTCCTCGGACCCCCGAAGGCCGCAGCCCTGCACCCGACCATCCACATCGAGCCGGTTATGTGCGTCCCCGATCCGGAGACCCTCAGAGCCCTCGCCGAGGACCTGCTGGCCGGTAAGTTCAAGATTCCAATCGACCGCATCATCCCTCTCGCAGAGGCCGGCGAAGGCCAGGCCGCCGCGGAAAAGGGCGGCATCGGCAAGGTCCTGCTTCAAGGCTGATCAGCACTCACGTCCAAAGGCCATCCCCGCATTAATCCAGCGGGGATGGCCTTTTTCAGCGCTCATAAAATTCTTCACCTCGTCACAAGACACTCACGAAGTCAGCACACGGCATCGCCATTTGTCGCATCCCAGACATCACTGACTTCATGACGTGCGCCACGCGCCGCATGACAGAGGCAATCGCTCGATGATCTGCTCGGAGAAGGTTAGTTGAAGGCTATAGGACCCATGAGCGAACAAACAAAGACATCACAGTCAGATCACGCAACCGGCAACGGCGGCGAGCTCCACCAGTACGCCGGCGGCAGCCATCCGCAGATGACGACCAATCAGGGTCAGGTCATCTCCGACGATGAGAACTCCCTCAAGGCCAGCGGCACCGAACGCCCCGGCCCCGTACTCCTCGAAGACTTCGTCCTCCGCGAGAAGATCAACCACTTCGACCATGAGCGCATTCCCGAGCGCGTCGTACACGCCCGCGGCACCGGAGCCCACGGCTACTTTCAGCTCACCGACTCGCTCGCCGATGTCTCGAAGGCCGGCATCTTCAACCGCGTCGGCGAGAAGACGCCACTCTTCGTCCGCTTCTCGACCGTCGCCGGCAACGCAGGCTCGAGCGATCTCGCCCGCGACGTCCGCGGCTTCGCCGTCAAGTTCTACACCCCCGAAGGCAACTGGGACCTGGTCGGCAACAACATCCCCGTCTTCTTCATCCAGGACGCGATCAAGTTTCCCGACCTCATCCACGCCGCCAAGCAGGAGCCGGACCGCGGCTTCCCCCAGGCACAGACCGCACACGACACCTTCTGGGACTACGCCTCGCTCTCCCCTGAGAGCACGCACATGCTTATGTGGACCATGTCCGACCGCGCCATTCCCCGCTCGCTGCGCACCATGGAAGGCTTCGGCGTTCACACCTTCCGCCTGATCAACGAGGCCGGCGAGACCACCTATGTTAAGTTCCACTGGCGCCCCACGGCAGGCCTGCAGTCCGTCCTCTGGGACGAGGCGCTGAAGATCAACGGAGCCGACCCCGACTACCACCGCCGCGATCTCTGGAACGCCATCGATGAGGGCCGCTTCCCCGAGTGGGAGCTCGCCGTACAGCTCTTCGACGAGGACTTCGCCAACAAGTTCGAGTTCGACGTCCTCGACTCCACCAAGCTCATCCCCGAGGAGCAGATCCCGCTCCGCGTCATCGGCAAGATGGTCCTCGATCGGAACGCCACCAACTACTTCGCCGAGACCGAGCAGGTCGCCTTCATGACGACCAACGTCGTTCCCGGCATCGACTTCACCAATGACCCCCTGCTCCAGGGCCGTAACTTCTCCTACCTCGACACCCAGCTCTCGCGACTTGGCTCGACCAACTTCGCGCAGCTCCCCATCAACGCGCCCCGCTGCCCGGTCATGAACTTCCAGCGGGACAGCCACATGCAGATGCACGTCCCCGCCGGCCGCGTCTCCTACTCGCCCAGCTCGCTCGATTCGACCACCGAGCGTGAGGATCCGCACGCAGGCTACAAGACCGGTTCGGAAAAGGTCGAAGGCGACAAGCTCCGCATCCGTCCCTCCTCCTTCGCCGACCACTTCAGCCAGGCGCGCCAGTTCTTCATGTCGCAGACCGAGCCGGAGCAGAACCACATCGTCTCCGCCTTCATCTTCGAGCTCAGCAAGGTCGATACGAAGGCTGTCCGCGAGCGCATGGTCGGCCAGCTTGCCAACGTCGACCCGACGATCGCCAAGCGGGTCGCCACCGGCCTCGGCATGAAGGGCGACATCAAGAAGATCGCCACCACCGTGCCCGCACGCGAGGATCTTCCCACCTCGCCCACGCTCAGCATCCTCCACAAGGCGAAGAAGTCGCTCGAAGGCACACTCATCGGCTGCCTCATCGCCGACGGCTCCGACACCGCAACCGTCCTCGCCCTCGAAACCGCAGCCGCCAAGCACGGTGCCGAGGTCAAGATCATCGCACCGAAGATCGGCGGCGCAACCGCCAGCGACGGCTCGACCATCGAGGCGGACTTCCAGCTCGCCGGCGGCCCATCCGTCCTCTTCGACGCGATCTTCGTAGCCCTCTCGGAAGAGGGTGCCGCGATGCTCGCCGAAGAAGCCGCAGCCGTAGGCTTCGTGCACGATGCCTTCGCCCATCTGAAGGTCATCGGCGCAACTCCCGGCGCGCAGGCCCTGCTCGACAAGGCAGGCGTCGTCCCCGATGCCGGAGTCGTAGCGACGGAAGGCGAGTCCTCGGACTCGTTCCTCACCACCGCCGCCGCCGGTCGCATCTGGGACCGCGAGCCCTCCGTCCGCACTATCTTCTAAACCCACCACACCCCTCGCTCCCATCCTTGAAGCAGTTCACAGGATGGGAGCGACTTCTTTAACAAAGAGATCTTGAGGCAATGCAATGACTGAAGAGAAGAAGAAAGCAACCATCGTCCTGGTCCACGGCGCATGGTCAGACGGAAGTATCTGGACCAATGTACTCCTCCCCCTCGCGCACGACGGCTACAGGGTCCGCGCCGCCCAGATCCCACTCGAATCCTTCGACGCAGACGTTGCCGCCGTAAACCTCCTCCTCGAGCAGGTCGAAGGCCCCGTCCTCCTCGTCGGCCACTCCTACGCAGGAGCCGTCATCACCGCCGCCGGCAACCACCCGAAGGTCGAGGCCCTCGCCTACGTCTGCGCCTTCGCCCCCGAGGCCGACGAGCCCTTCGGCTCCCTGATGAGCATGCACCCCGCAAAGGCCCAGATGACCGCCGTCCCCGACGCAAAG
>CAZZZQ010000129.1:0-4497 GCA_964658405.1 uncultured Sphingomonas sp. | reverse complement strand
GGCTTCCTCTGGATGGATGCTAAGTTCGCCATGGAGGCCCTCGGCCACGATCTCCACCGCGGCATCTTCCACCTCGCCGTAGCCGTCCAGAAGCCAACCAGCCACAAGCTCTTCGAGGCAACGCTAACCAACCCCGCCTGGAAGCACAAGCCCAGCTCCTACCTCATCACCACCGACGACCGCATCCTCGCCCCCAAGACCCAGCACGACCTCGCCACACGCATCGGCGCCCGCACCGAAGAGATAGCCGCCAGCCACCTCGTCCCCCTCTCCCAACCCGAAGCCGTAGCCGCCTTCCTCCGCACCAGCGCCGAAGCCCTTTAGCCACAGAACGATTGCTCGAGCGCGCTGCATCGAAGGCTACAGGGTGGATCGCACCAGCGCGGCGAGCGACCGGAACTCCAGACGGCGCAGCATGCCGAGGGCCAGTTTGAGACGGCGCTTATGCAGCCTCAGGCGGTCCACGCCTGATCCATAGTGTCGATAGAATCTCGTCTCCGCTGCCAGCATTCCGCGCAATCGCGGAGAGCTCTTGAGCGTCTTATACACATCCTGCGACTTGCTGGCCAGCTCATGCTGCAAGGTCGCTCCCAGTAGAAATACCCTGCGCCGCTGTGCCTGCAGCCGCGCAAAGACGGCATGGTCGAGATAGTCCAGAGGAAAGTCCAGCGGGAATCCTCCTGCAGCGCGGACAGCCTCAACGCGGAGCAGTGTTCCCGAGTTGTACACACGCACTTCGGGCTCCATCAGACCATAACGGTCGCCAAAGCTCTGCCGTGATCGGTGCCCATGCGGCCAGTGCGGTGAGAGGACTGCATCGTCTTGTACAAGCTTCGGCACAATCGCCCCGATCTCCGGTTGATCCCTCAGTTCACGAGCCCTTCCGAGCGCTTCTCGCAGGTATTCCGCGGTGACCATCGTGTCCTGATCGAGAAGCAGCAGCCAGGGAATCCCCTCAACCTCCGCCCTCTCCAGGGCATACTGATAGGCCACTGCAAGCCCGGGGTTGGTCGAGTCGTGTCGATAGCTACAGGTGAACGGCGTCGCCGGAAGCTCCTGTGCCTGAGGGGAGTTATCGTAGACCACGCAAGCGATTTGCGCATTGGGGATCTGGTCGACTGCTCGCAGGAGCGACTGGAACGCCGGGCTCTCGTAAGGGGAGAGCCGGTACAGCACCACCACGACAAGCACCTCTACCCTGCGATCTCCGCGCAACCCTGAATCTTTCATGCAGGCAACGAGCAATCATTGCTCTTCGATCGAACGTGTACCGCCCGTTGTCTCCGCATGTCTGGGCACATTTTGCTTATTATAAGGGGATGGTGGTCGCCTGATGGAAGTTTCGATTGCGCTCTGCACCTACAACGGAGGCCGCCATCTTCCGGCACAACTGGAGTCCATTCGTACGCAGACCAAGCTTCCTTTAGAGCTCATCGTCTGCGATGACGGCTCCTCCGATGACACCCCTGCCCTCGTTGAACAGTTCGCGCAGACCGTCTCCTTTCCGGTCTCCTTCTCCCGCAATACGGGCAACCTTGGGTCAACCCTGAACTTCGAGCAGGCCATGCAGCGATGCAGCGGAGAGGCTATCGCCCTCTGTGACCAGGACGATCTATGGGCCCCTGAGAAACTCGCTTCGATGGTTGCGGTCCTTGAAGCGGAACCTGCGGTCGCTGGAGTCTTCTCCAACGCGCGTCTCATCGACGACAACGGCCATGCCCTGCCTGGTAGTCTCTGGCTGCGACTTGGCTTCACGTCTGCACGCCAGCAGCGCTTCGATCAATCCAGCGCAGCTCCCCAACTGGTCCGCCGCGACACGGTGACCGGCGCTACTCTCATTCTTCGATCCTCCTGGCTGCCATGGTTGCTTCCCATCCCCCCAACGTGGGTCCATGACGGCTGGATCGCCCTCCTGCTGGCCAGCCTGGCGGAGCTGCGAGCCTTCCCGCACTGCCCTATGAGCTACCGAATCCATGCCGCGCAGCAAGTCGGCGCCGCCCAGGTAGCCCTGCACAGCCATCTCTCCACACCCGTGGACAAGGCTCGCGGCTTTCATCGCGCAAATGCCACCCGCTGGCAGCTCATGCTGGACCGGATGGAAGAGCTGGCCGCTCGCCCCTCTCTGGAGCTTCGGCCGTCCCCGCTTGCCCTTGAAGAGGTGCGCCGAAAGGCCCGCTACACCAAAGAACGGGATGCGCTCCTCAGCCATACCAGGCTCCTCCGCATCCTCCCGGCACTTCGCATGCTGCCAGGATATGTCCGCTACGAGAAGGGCGTGCTCAGCCTGCTGCGGGATCTGACGCATGGCTTCGAAGCCCAGGCCTGATCCGGCAGACTCCGCTCCATCCTTTGCCTCAAAGCGCGACGAGGTTGACCCCGCGCCTATCCCTAAACTTGCGCCACATCGCCTGGGATGCAACGCTCGCAGTGCAACGATCGCGAGCTTTAGAATGATCTCCAGAGAGGTACGATCCCTTGAGTTCGCCAGCCACGCGCCCCAATGCAGTTCCGGTCATCGGGATTGCCATCCCGACGTTCAACCGCAGCGACGTACTTCTCCGCTGCTTTGAGCATCTGGAAGCGCAGACGTGGAAAGACTTTGAAGTCGCAGTCGTGGACGACGGATCTACGGATGAGACCCCTCGGCTCCTGGCCGAGTATGCAGCCCGCACCACGCTTCGCTTCCGTCATGTTCGTCAAAAAAACGCTGGACCCGCCGGCGCGCGCAACCACGCCGTCTCCCTCCTTACAGCACCCATCTGCCTGATGATCGGCGACGACATCATGGCCGATCCAACTCTGGTGGAGAAGCACCTCGCCTTCCACCGCTCCCACCCGCATCGATCCGCCTTTGCTCTGGGTTACACACGATGGGCAAAGGAAGGCCAGAGCGTTACGCCGTTCATGCGCTGGTTGGAAGAGAGCAGTAATCTTCAATTCGCTTACGCGGATCTGCTCGGCGGCGTACAGCCGACCTGGGAGCACTTCTACACCAGCAACCTTTCCGGCAAAACCGAGCTGCTTCAGTCCAACCCCTTCAGCGAATCCTTCACTCACTACGGGATGGAGGATATCGAGCTTGGATACCGGCTTGCCAACAGTCGCAATCTTGAGGTGCACTTCCTGCCGGACGCCGTGGGCGAGCACATCCACCCCACGGATGTCGTTCGATCCTGCCGCCGCATGATCACCGCAGGGTATGCGACCCATCAATTCTTCCGCATCTGGCCAGAGCGTCAACCGGTAGAGGCTTCGACGAGCTGGAAGGGCCGGCTCCGCAGGTGCATCCTGGAACGCGGCATCGGCCTGCAACTGTTACGCTCGGCCACAAGTACTCTGACACGCCTCCAGTGTCCGAATCCGTTGCTCAGGCCTGCCTTGCTTCTGCATCACGAGGCCGGCTGGCGACAGGCGCAGGCCATTCAGAGTCGTCGCACCGATCCAGTTCTGTAAGATGTGAGACAGCATGTCGATGCAGCCGGAAGATGGATTGGAGCAGGCGGCCACAACGCCCCTGCACACGGGACCGGCGCTTCTCCGCAGCGCATGGGTTATCCGCAGACGGCGCATCGTAGGGGTCGTGACCAGCTTCCTCCTTGGCCAGGGGACCTCCCAGGCCCTCACCCTGCTCGCTGGCCTCTTCCTCGTACGCCATCTCAGCACACAGTTGTATGCGCAGTTCGGTCTGACCAGCGGCTTCCAGACCATGTTTCTAACCCTGATGGATCTCGGTTTCGCCGGGACGATCGTACCCCTGATCGGCGAGCACGGAAACGACCGCGCTCTGGTCGGTCGCCACGTCCGCGCGGCGAAGCATCTCCGCGACCGCGCCTTCTACGCAATCGGACCCATCGCCGCTCTCTCGTTCCTCGGCCTGATGCACCGCCAGCACTGGTCCTGGAACGTCCAGCTGCTTCTGCTGTTTTCCGTACTGCTTACGCTCTACTCCGGCGGCAAGGCCTCCTACTTCGCCGCACCCTTGTTCCTCCACGGCAAGCTGCGCTCCTACTATCTGCTCCAGGTACTCGCCGCCGCCGTCCGGCTCGGCAGCTATGTCGTCCTTGCCCTGACCGGGGGCCTGAACGCATGGATCGCGGCCGTCATCTCCGCCCTGACCACCGTCATCACCGCCGAATACTACGAGCGTCAGGCCAAGCCCCTGATGGACTGGCCCGACGGTGAAGACCCCGCCATCGAGAAGAAGATCATCAGCTACATCATGCCGGCAGCACCCGCGATGATCTTCGCGGCCTTCCAGGCCCAGATCACGCTTGTGCTGATCAGCCTCTTCGGCGGCCAGACCGTATACATCGCACAGGTCGCCGCTCTCGGTCGCATCGGCCAGGTCTTCACGGTGCTGACGACCTTCAACCTGATCGTTGTGGAACCCTTTGTCGCGCGACTGAATCACCGCCGCCTGTTGCCAACCTTTCTCTCATTGACCGGCCTCGCCTGCCTCGTCCTGACGCCGGTCGTCTATGCGGCGTTTGCATGGCC
>CAZZZQ010000128.1:0-8412 GCA_964658405.1 uncultured Sphingomonas sp. | reverse complement strand
CAACCGCTCCGAGGAGGGGCACCAGGTGTTCGACGGCGCCATGCCGCATATCGGCGGCGGGCTGATGCCGCTCAACCTGCGCTTCTCCCAGCCAGGCCGCGCCTGGGGCCAGCAGGTGGACCACGATTTCCCGGCCTACGACTTTCCGTTCACCTACGCGCGGGAACACGATCCGCTGACCGGGCGCACCCAGGGATTGCTGGATCGCTGCACCGCCACCAGCACCTGCCCGCGCATCTTCCACGCCGCCACCGCGCTGGAGATCTGGGAGGGGCGGCAGTCGCTGGGGCTGACCGACCCGCTCGGCCAGCATGATGCGGCGGAGCCGGCGAATGTTCGCACCTTCATCATGGCCAGCACCCAGCACGCCCCACCCGCCTTGCCGCTGCCGGCCAAGCCGCCGTTCAACTTCTGCCAGCAGCAGCCCAACCCGAACCCGCACACGTGGACCATGCGCGCGCTGCTGACCGACCTCACGCAATGGGTGCGTGACGGCCGCGCGCCACCGGCCTCGATCACCCCGCGCATCGCCGACGGCACTCTGGTTCCGGCCGACCGCGTGCGGTTTCCGGTGATCCCGGCCACGAACTATGCCGGCGTGCCCCGGCCGGAGCCCCGCTACACCGGCGCCGTCAGCACGCTGCACGTGCTGGATTTCGGGCCGCAATACCGCCCCGGCGACAGTTCCGGCATCACCACGCGCGAGCCACCCGCGGTCGGCACCGCCAGCTACGGCGTGCTCGTGCCGCAGGTGGACGCCGACGGGATCGATCTGGCCGGTGTGCGCGACGTGTACCTGGGCGCGCCGATCGGCACCTACACCAGCTGGAACGCCTTCCGGCCGGAATTGTTCGACGGCGGATTCTGCAACTTCCAGGGCAGCTTCATCCCCTTCGCCGCCACCAAGGCCGAGCCGAGGCCGCCGGCGATCCGCGCCCGTCGCTGGAGGAAACGTCGAAACCTCGCAGCGCATCGTCGACGTCCTCCTCCGGGCGCTGGCCCAGGCGCTCCCGGACCGCATCCCGGCGGCAAGCTCTGGCACCATGAACAACCTCACCATCGGCGGCGTCGATCCACGCACCGGCCGCCCCTTCGCCTACTACGAGACCATCGCCGGCGGCATGGGTGCACGGCCAACCGCCGACGGCATCTCCGGCATTCACACCCACATGACCAACTCCTCCAACACGCCGGTCGAGGCGCTCGAATACGCCTACCCCCTCCGCGTTCGCTCCTACAGCTACCGCCCGGCCTCAGGCGGAGCGGGCCTGTTCTCCGGCGGCGACGGCATCATCCGCGAGATTGAAGTGACCGCACCCGCCCGCATCACGCTCCTCACCGATCGCCGCGTCTTCCAACCCTACGGCCTCGGAGGCGGCGAGCCAGGCGCCGCCGGACACTCCCTCCTGCTCTCAGGCGACACGGCAAAAGAGCTCCCAGGCAAGTGCAGCCTCGAAGCGGAGGCAGGATCGATCATCCGCATCGAAAGCCCCGGTGGCGGCGGCTGGGGAACACCCATCCCTCATCCAGCACCATCGATGTAAAGCAGGAGGTCCAGGAGCCCGCAGAAAGAAATCCGAACAGTCGGCAAGCTGGCGCGTCTAGCTCAGTAGATGACTTCGATGACGGCTGAGAGCTCTGCATTGGCGACGACGTTGCGCATGAAGACAGAGTCCGCGGTCGATGTAGAGGAGCTCGTGCGGACCTACTCAGCCTTGCTGTTCAGGGTTGCTCACTCGATCCTTCGAAGTCGGCAGGAGGCAGAGGACGTCGTTCAGGACGTCTTCGTTCGAGTACTGGAGCGACGCGAGAGACTCGCCGAGGTGCAGACGATGCGGGTGTGGCTGGTTCGAATCACGTGGAACCTGGCGCTCGATCGGCGGCGCCGCTTCAGGCCCGACCAGATGGATGAAGAGTTTGCTGCGACCCTTGCGGCGAAGAACCTCAACCCTGAGGAGATGTTTCTTGAGGCAAGCCGCATGAGCGCCGTCCTTTGGGAGATCGACCATCTGCCGAAGGCGGAGCGTAAAGCGTTGCTGCTTACGACTGTCGAAGACTTCGAGCCGGCAGAGTTAGCAAGCCTGCTCGGCAAGAGCGAATCGGGGCTGCGTGGACTCATCTTCCGCGCGCGCAAGCGGCTGCGGGAACGCCTCGAGAAGGGAGAACAACGATGAGAACGGATGAACGATCTGCTGAGGAAAAGGCAATCGAGCAGACCCTTGCAGGATTGCGCGACGTGAACACTCCTATAGATCTGGAAAGAAGGATGCTGTACGCAATCCGAACCCGGACCCGAACCCAGACCCAGGCAGTTGCTCCCGCGCGGAAGGGGGTGTGGCAGATCTTCGGGATGGCCGCGGCTGCAGTGGTCATCCTTTCGTTGGCGATCCACGGACGTCGAAGTGAGCCAGTCCCGTCTCGAAGAACGAAGCCTCTGTCCGCGCAGGTCCGTCCCGTCGCGATCGCAACGCCAATGCCGGAACCTCCGGAAATGCCCCCGAAACAACAGCGCTCCAGGCCCTCCGCGCTGTCCATGCACATGAAGCCGCCGGTGAGCTATCCGGCGCCGGAGGCTCCACTCAGCGCAGAGGAAAAGCTGCTTCAGCAGATTGCGCGGCGCGGAAGCGAACCACAGTGGAGGCCCTTGAACGCAGAGAACAGGGCCAAAGAGGATGCCCTGCAGACCGCAGCCTTTGACGAATTCATCCGGGGCAACCCGTAACGCACGATACAAGGGAGAACAATCATGAGCAGGAAATTTGTACGAGTAGCCTTGGTGATTTTAGGGATGGCATCGGCGATGACCATCGGCAGCGCAGCGCAGGATGCGAAGAGCGGAGGCTCTGAGGCTTCGAATCAACAGGCATACGCACCAAGCTACCGGCTGTCCTACACGCTCACAGAATCGGAGGGCGCCAGGAAGGTCGGCGTTCAGCGATTCGCAATGGTTTTGACTCCGGGTAATAACGGACGCATCGTCGTAGGAAGCAAGGTTCCCGTGGTGACGGGCACCTCCAACGGCGCAGCGTCCCTGGCAAATACACAATTCACCTATATCGATGTTGGCGTACACATTGATGCCCGGCTGGAGCTTTACCCCAACGGCCTGAAGCTGAGTACAAAGATTGAGCAGTCAGGTGTCAGTGAAGCAAAGAGCGACAGTATGCCGCCGATCGTGGAGAATATCCACGAACCGGTGATCCGGCAAGCGACACTCGAGATGACAGCACTGACGCAGCTGGGCAAGACCATCATGCTTGGATCGCTTGATACGCCAGGCAGTACGCGCCACGTCGATGTCGAGGTCCAGGTCGAACTCGTTCGATAAGCGAAGGCCGTCGATGAAGGTCGATGCCGGTGCTATGTCTTGAACGAGCGCAGATAGTCGGCATCGACCTTCAAAGAATCCTTCCACGGCATGTCGAACGCCTCCTGCTCGACGAAGGCATACTCCAGATGCTGTGAGCGTGCGGCCTCGGCGAAGATGGGATGGTAGTCGATGCTGCCCAGCCCTAGTTCCGTCACCCTGGGATCATGATCTCCGGCGGAAGGCGTAGCCGGAAGCTTGAAGTCCTTCACGTGCAGCATCGTGATGCGGTGCGGATAATCCTTCATGATCTCAACCGGCTTCATCCCCGCCACCATGGCCCAGCCGCAATCGAGTTCAAACGTCACCTTCTTCGGATCAGTCAGCCGCAGTAGTTCGAAGTAAGGCGTCTTGCCCTCCGTAACCGCAAACTCGGGAACGTGGTTGTGATACCCGAAGCGAATGTTACGCGCCGCCAGCTTCGCACCCATCTCGTTGAACTGATCCGCGTTGTAGTGCCAGTCATCAAGCGTAAAGGGTGCATTACCTGGGGTGGCAGGCGGTGTACGATGCCCGGGGCTCGAACAGATGAGGAAGCGCACGCCAAGCTGCTCGTCATACGCCACGATCTCGTCGAAGCGTGACCGCAGATCGTTGAAGGGATGGTGCGCGCTCACACAGCGCAACCCTGCCTTGTCGAGGGCCGACCTTACCACCGTCGCATCCTTCTTCGGCAACGCCGCCGCTTCCACCACGGTATAGCCGATGGCACCCACTGCGGCCAGCGTACCTTCAAGGTCCTCAGCCATCTGCTGACGAACCGAGTAGAGCTGCACACCAAGGGGAAGGCTGAGCGGATTGGCCATCGCAATGCGGCTCGTCAGACCCATGGCTGCAAGTGCGGCCAGGCCGCCTCCAAACTCTCTGCGTGACATCTTTATCATGGTGTTTCTCCTATACATTTGATCGGCTCATCTCGCCGGCGAGATACTCGGATGCGCGCATCGAGAGCGCCAGGATCGTCATCGTCGGGTTTTGCCAACCGGCACTTACAAAGCTCGCACCGTCGACAACAAATAAATTCTTATGATCGTGGCTCTGACACCACTTGTTCAGTACGCTCGTCCTGCGGTCATCTCCCATGCGACACGTTCCGACCTCGTGAATGCTATACCCGGGCGGATTGGGGACAGCGTTCTTCGAGAGCACCTCGAAACCAGCCGCATCCGCCAGCGCACAGCCAACCTCCACAGCATCCTTCGCCATGTTGAACTCGTTATCGGTGTACTTCGTCTCGATGCGCAGCGCAGGAATCTCCCATGCATCGACTGCCTGCGTATCGATGCGAACATGATTCTCGTAACGCGGCAGCACCTCCCCCATCACCGTCATGTAGAAGGCGCTCCCGTTGTACTCCTCCAAGGTGCGCTGCAACTCCGCGCCATACGCCGCAAAGTTTCGTGGATCTACGCCACCTGTACTGCTGGTCACGTTGAAGGCGTACCCACGCAAAAACCTGTGATCTCGCGTCGTGATATTGCGGAAGCGAGGGACGATCGCGGCGCCACCCATCCACTGCTTCGCTCTCCCGTTTCTCGCCTCAGGAACCGAACAGGTGACCCCCGGCCCATACATCTGGTCCATCAGGTAGTGGCCCATCGTACCGCTGGAGTTCGCCAGGCCAGAGTTCAACAGCAGCCGTGTACTCTCCAGTGTTCCTGCCGCCAGCACCACCACACGGGCCTTCACGTGCATCTCCCGTCGCGAGAGCCGATCGACAAATTGGCATCCATTCGGTTGCCCGGTAGTTTTATCGACTGTAATCTTCCGTACGACCGCATTGGCAATCGAGGTCAGCTTGCCGGTTCGTTCCGCATCCGGCAGCAGAAGATTCACCGAGCTCGCCAGGCCATCGCGACCCTGCGCCCGGCGCTGCTTACAGATCGACATGGCATACGGCTGCGAAGCCTTTATAAATCGCTCCATCGACTCCGACCACACATCGTCCACCGGGATGAAGTTGCCATTCGGCATCTGTGGCGGACCGTCCTGCGCCCCGGCCACCTGGAAGATCTCTTCCACTCGCGAGTAGTACGGCGCCAGGTCCGAGAGGCTGATCGGCCAATCTTCCCCAAATCCATCATGCGACTTGCTCTTGAACTCATAATCACTCAGTCGGAACGACTGCCGTGACCAGAAAAGCGAGCGCCCCCCGAACAGCCGCACGCGCACCCAGTTATACGGATGGTCAGGATCGAACGTGTACGGAACCTCCCGCTCATCGACCCAGACGTTTGCATTAAACTCACTCGCCTGGAAGACATGCTCGAGCCGCCCCGGTGGCTTGAAGCCGCGGTAGGGCAGGTCATATGCCGGTCTGCGCTCTGCATCCCTTGCTACATCAGCCACCGGGCCCGCGTTCAGCATCAGGCAGCGCAGACCCTTCTCAGTCAGGATCTTTGCAGCCATACCGCCCGCGTGACCCGAACCGATAATCAGTACCTCGAAGACTGTGTCGTTCATCATCTGTCCAGAAAGAGATTCACTTCTATCGCGGATACGAGGGCATCGAGTGAGAGGCCCTGGGCACAGCCATCACATGCGGTGGCAGGTGAGTGGAGGTCGCACCGAGGCCAGCCATATCCGGCTCGATCGGAGACCAGTAGAGCCCGCCCGTAATCCAGTCCTGCCCAGCTGCGGCGCCGGCGTCATTCCACACCTTTGAGTTCGTCGTTGCTGCCCGAATGTCCTCGTGCGCGATGTTGATAAAGTCCGCATGCCGCTCGGTCGGCGGATGGTCGGTCATCCACGTTCGCAGCCAGGGCTTGATGAGCGTATCTCCCTGACGCGCGCTCACCTGTGCAAACGGCAGTCTAAACTTCACCATCGCTTCTCCGTCGAGCCAGTCCAGACCGCCGCGATACAACTGTTTGCGCGCATCAGGTGACCTGCCGATCAGGAAATTGATAAACATGGGCGTTCCCGCCTGCAGCGCTCCCGGCTTCTGGCCGAGTGGAGGCAGCAGCAGATCGGAGAGCCGTGTGAACGTCGCAAGTTGAGTCTCCGTGAAAAAGCTCGCCTCCGTCTCAGCAACTCCATCGGCCGCTTCAGTGACAGGGAGCGGCGTCTTCGGATTCAACCCCAGCGTCCACGGGACAGGAGCCGCCGGAGGTGGTTCAGGCTTCGCACTCTGCTGAGCAAACAGCACATCCGGCAGAAGTCCGAACGACACGACAGCGCGCACAAACTCACGACGCAGCATAGGCTCTCCTTTCCCGCTCGCAGAAGGGTACACGCCTCACTCCTCCGCCGTCCAACCCCCAAACCTGCTCGATCTGCTGGAAAGGATCTGCCCGCTTCAGCACGATGAAGGGCGAGGCAAGGCGAGCCTCGCTCACCTCTGGCACAGCGGGTACGAGAACAATCGCTACTGGATAGGGGTGCGAGAATTCCCAGGTACAACGACGCAACCAACCCATCCACGAAAGTCCTGGCCCCGTATTTGCATGGGTTTACGACATCTCTCAGGATTTGAAGGTGATGTTGTGAAGGTGGATGCAGTCTGGAGCAAACCCGTCTCTGGGTGCATTTCCCTGCGAACAGGGAATTCAACAGCGAATCTTCCTTTTCGCGGGCCACTTCTACGCATCCACCCTAACGTTTAGTCTCCTATTTTCTTATTGGTCCGCAATTTCGATGAGATTTCCCCTCAAAACGGAACAGGGAATCATTTCTCCTGATCAGGGAATCAATTACCTCCGATCAGGCTCCAAAATCAACTTCAGAACTTTTTAATCCCATTGCCAATAGATCACGCTGGGAACTGAGAGGGCAATGGGGGTTCTCACTCGCGCTGCTAGTCGGAGCGACTTTGCAAGTTTCACTCATATTCGTTGTACTTGGGCCGCCGCACACTTAACAGGGCGGCCCGGTGCAACAGTTTCCATGATCCCCGGATCTGTGATGACGGTCGGCTGTCTCTTCCTTGCAGAGAAGATCTTTTCCTCGCACTCCAGTTCAGTGAACTTTCCCAAGAACTAAACGGCTTTGGGCGTGACTCCTCGAAGGTCTTATTTTCGGCCATCATGCCATCCTGCATCCCCAACAGGGCGAATGTGGTCAGAACGTCGTTCTCGAGGAGTTTCCATCGTGAAGACAATACGAGAGAACTCAATGAGTGCATAGGCTGTTATCAACACTTGAACGACCTGGGTGCACTGCTTCCGACAAAGCGAAATAGCAGGACTAATCCGATGTCAACAGAAATTATGCGCGGGTACGATAGCGATTCCTGGCTTCGCTCGATCCGTTGAGTAATCAGGACAGGCCAGCGAAGCTTTGTCCTGCATAAGGGTAACCGATTGGCCGTCTGTCTGAGCCTGAACGAAGCCTGTACCTGATAAGAAAGCCGACAAGAGAAGGACAGTTTTTCAAAGCGTCATATCGTTTGCACTCCGACGACTTTGTGGCGATCAGCGACTTTGAGTTTGTAGAACTAGGCCAACGATCGCCAGAAGAATGAGTAGCGCGTAGCAACCGCGCGCGATCCAACCGGCCGTGGTCGAGACTTCACCTGCCCTAGCAAGTTGCTCTGCTGACAGCTCGCCGCCCGCAGTGTGCATTTTGGCTATCGTCGCAACTGCGTGTCCGACATAAAGCTGGTTAGCACCCACGGCTAAGCCAATGCTTATGGGTAAACCCAAGCGCTTCCCGACGGGCAGCAGATCAGTTCGCCAAAGAACCAGGGGACTTCGATGTCGTGAATACAGAAAAATTTCTAGTTCCATGAGCTAAGTCCCACTCGCTGGCATCCCTTCCCCCACGTCCTTCAGGCCTTTGGAAAGTTCGCGGAAAGTCGTTGTTTTCGCAATCTCGACGTCTTGTATAGCCCGAGCCGAGTGAAGTTGGACAAAACCCCGTTTCCGGGTGCAACGGCAAACGCGTTCTTCAGTCGCAACCTGATCCCATCAAAAGCTGGTGGCTCTAAAGTGGAACATCGCGGATTGTCTCGCGTATCATTGCGGCCATGTACCTCGTGCGATTGGGCCTTCTTCTAATTACCTCTGTGCTCATTGCACGCCTGCCCATGGCTGCACAAACGCCTA
>CAZZZQ010000127.1:0-8483 GCA_964658405.1 uncultured Sphingomonas sp. | reverse complement strand
CTTAGCCGGAGTCGAAAAGGAACCAGGCACCGGTCCTTGGTTTGGCTGCAGATTCTCTGACACTACGTTTGGAATCTTCGAGGCCTTCCCCGACACTGCGGCACGTAACTCGCACGACATCGGTCCGGGCGGTAGCAACTTCCTTCGCTCGGAAGAGCTGGAGGAGATGCTGGCCTACCCTGCACACCTCTATCGGCTCGATGTCATGTTTGGAAAATTCAGCACGATGTTCGGGAAGAAGATCACTTCTTAGTTGTTGTGCGCCGCCGAGAAGCCAGCTCAAGACGGGGTAGACCGACATGGCTGTCATCAGGGGACAATTTGGTGGCACAGATTTGCCACTGTTGGACCCCTGAAACCCGAAAGTCCTCTGATCCGTCGCAAAACATATAGCAATGGAGCTAGCTTTCGAGGGCCGACTTCCGCGATACGCAGTTATCTCATATCTTGAAGAGCAGGAATCTTCGCAAACTTAGAGGATTTGCGAAGAACCGCCACCGTTGCGAGAGGCTAGCCCTATCCCGGGTCAGGAATGACCTCAAATCTCGGAAAGGACCCTCACAGATTGCCCCCGGTGACAGCAGTGTTGGGTCCACCCCTTCTAACGGAATCGTCTTTCAAAGCATTGCGAACTTCCAACCTCTACCGGTTGTAGAGGTGGGGGGATGCCGGCTAAACAGCAGCTTCAAAGACTGCTAAATGTGAGGCCAACATGGAAAACGCACATGGAAGATTCGAGCAAGTCTCGTCGTAACCATGTCACCGACCGAAAGCTGTGTTTACCCCATACTCATGGGGCTACAACACCATTCGCATCTTGGCCTGATTCTGGAGCAGCTTGCTTCCAGACTGACATGGGTAGACTTTCCATCTCGGCCGTAAAGCTTTTCATGGCCTGACTAAGTTGTGAGTCAACTTCGTCTGCGATGGCCATGATGCCCTTCATCAAGACGCTAAAGTCCAGTACACCTATGTTCTCCTGCAGAGTATGAAAGATGGTGACCTGAAGGATGCGGCTCTCCTCAACCATCATGGATGCGGTGTAGCCCTGACGGCGACGGTCGATACCGTGCTGGACAGCCGATGTCGATACCAGTTCTTTTGTTCCGAGCGCCTTGTCCGCATGCAATCTACGTGTCAGGTCACGAAACAAGTGCGGCAGATGGGCACAGCGCAGACTGCGATCAAGAGGGGTCACCGTGAGGACAGCCTCCGCTTCAACCGCTGCAAACCAATCTTCGATGCAATCCGCTGATGTTCTCTCCAGGATCGCCCCAAGCGATTCTACCTTGCGCTTATGGAGAGGGCCCTTCACAAGCCTTTGCTGGATTGCCTCGATGAGATCGTCCACTTTCATAGGCTTTACGAGAATATCATCGGTTTGCATCAGGATAGCGTTCGCGGCAGCCGACATCTCTGGAAATGCACTCAGCAGCAGCGTTACTGCTTCTGGATTAGCATGTCGCATTGCACTTACAACGGTAAGGCCGTCGCCAGCGCCTCGCATATGAAGATCACTCAGCAGAACATCGAACTTTCGCAGTGCTGATGTGAAGCAGAGCCTCATTGACGTCCTTCGCACAGGCCACGTCGAAGCCGTGGCCTTCAAGAATTTTGCAAAGGCTGAAGCGAACCATCTCGTCGTCATCCACAACCAGAATCCTAGCGATCTTGACGTGCCCCTTTGGCGACTGTGTCACTTATCTCCTCCAGAGAGTTCTGCCTCTTGCGTAGCTAATATTGGCTGCGTGGGTGCTGGTCAAGCCTGGGAGGTATAGACGGCCTCGCCAAGAAGGCTGGTTCCATGTACCGTGTCGAAGACCTTTTCACCGTGAATCGTATGGGAACAGTGTGTGGTCCCACCAATGACCTTCAAGGCAGCGGCAACAGTATCGGGTGAGCCATGTACGACGAGAACATAGCTGTTGTTCTTGAGTGCCGCCTCGTAGTGGAGAATGTCTTCATGTGCGATACCGAGCGTTGCGAGTGCCGCACCCACTACGCTGACGCCTCCTCCGCCTGCTCCGTTGTCAAACGCGGTGACAATCCACGAAGCCAGAGGGCCGCTTACCAGCAGGGGACCTAAGCCAGGAATGGCGAAGGTCTCATCGCCAACATCGTAGTAATCGACATCGAGCCGATCTGCAGAGGTGTCCTTGGAGGCAATCGAAACGGTTCCCGTATCGACGCAGGAAGCTCGCAAGTTGTACATAGCGCGTTGCACTTGCTCACGTGTTTCACAGATGCATACGACTGATTTCGCTTGATTCATTGACGTCTCTCTCTCTTCCTTGCATCGGCACTGCCTTGCGCTGGCTGGCTGTATCCTCCTTCAGGTTCACCTAATGCCGACTGATTCGCTGAGCAATCCGGCTCACAATCGTCAACCCAAAGAAGACTTTCTGCCTCCGCTCACAACTCCAACCGTGACTCATCTACTGCCGAGTCCGGGCACGCTGCGAGTATTTGGGAAATGATTGTTCTTCGAACCTAAGAGACGGGCCGCAGAGACAGTGCCTCGGACATCTACTTTGTCCAAATACCCTTTGTCACAATGCGCCCGCGATTTATGTCGGTTTCACCAAGGACCGTGCAAAACTGCACAGCTTTTACCGGCTTTACGCAGGAGTATCGGTATACCACTTTTGTGGGAGGCTTCCGATGGTTGATCGAAACACTTCTGATGCACCAACGACGATGGGCAGCCAACTCTACGTCTGCCCCAGTAACACTCCTCAGCAATCTCACACAGTGAACGTTCTCCTCGTTGAGCCCGCGACGACGCCACGGTCCGACCGGGAAGCCATCCTTAGTGTTGGAGCTTATTGCGTTACAGCTGTGTGCGATGTACGAGAGGTCTTTCTCCTTCGAGATGAAAAGCCAGTGGCTTTTGCAGTAATTAATGACACGCTTGGACCTTTCGGGCTAAGGGCGACTGCGGAATGCGTCCGTCGCCAATGGCCTCTTGCAAAGATCCTCATCCTCGGACGTGCGGTTCCAGCTTTGGAGGATCATCTCTACGATGAGGTAATCAGTCATCGGCACAAGGCGACAGCATTCCTGGGTGTGCTTCAGATGCTGGCGGAAAATCGCTGGAGCAAGAGCATGTCAGCGGACTATGCAAGGTTTGGACGAGCGACCGCAACTCTCAAGGAAAGCGACCCGACGAAAAGCCTGGGTCAGGAGCCCGCTCAGGCAAGAAATCGTCATGATGTACCAGGTGGGCTGTACAGAATGAGTGCGACCGGCTAGCGTTCCCCGACTGATAAAGGTCAGGCAATGCGAAAAAAGTTTCGTTTCTGTCGCATAAATAGCACGAGAAAGCTATCATCGCTGCATAGAAGCCGCTACTTAGACAAGTGCCACCTATGGGAAGAAGGCACCGATTATGAAGGAACCGGCACCTCCTGTGCTTTTCAGTGCAGCCACCTACCTCGCAAACGCCGGGTTGGGTCGCAAGATAGTGCACCTGAAAGCAAAAGATGTTTTCTTTGTTCAAGGGAGCAAATGCGAGTCCGTCTACTACCTGCAGAAGGGACGAGCGAAAATAACGATCGTTTCTGCAGCTGGCAAGGAAGCGACGATCAGCCTTCTCTCGGAGGGTGACTTCATCGGTGAGGAATGCGTCGCTGGGGTAGCCGGGCCACGCTTAGCGACCGCCACTGCCATTACTGCCTGTACCGCAATGAAGACAGAGAGAACGGAGATCATTCGCGCACTTCATGAGGAGCATGCATTTTCTGATTTCTTTGTATCCTTCTTACTGGCGAAAGCCATAAAGACGCAGGCCGATCTGGTTGACCAGCTCTTCAATTCAAGCGAAAAGCGACTTGCACGCATCTTGCTGCTGATGGCTGAATTTGGCCAGCCGGGCGCTCAGGAGACGTTGATTCCGAAGATTTCTCAGGAAACCCTTGCGGATATGATCGGCACGACACGGGCTCGTGTCAGCTTCTTCATGAATCGGTTCCGGAAACTTGGCTACATCCAATATAAGGACAGGATTCGAGTTCATAAATCCCTGCTCAACGTAATTTTGCACGACCAGCCATCAGGAGAAAACTCCCAGAAGGCCTCTCTTCTTGACAGTCGTCGCGACCAGTCAGACGCCGCGAAGCGTAGCCAGGAGCTGGGCCGCCTCACTCTATAAGACGAGCTTTCTGTGAATGAGCGAGAGGCTATACAGCTAGGAGTAGGAAGGCAACGTCTTCCATACTGAAGAATTTGTAATCATCACCACAAGTGCATTCGGCGCATTTGTTGTCTCCTGCGTCGTCGCGATCTCTGCCTGCTCGGCTGAAGTCAGATCCTGATCGAATTCCGCAGTCATTTCTGCTGTCGTCAACTTTAAGATTAAGCTCCGCAGGTGTACCGTATTGCTCATCAAAGCGCGCGGCATTAGCCGAACATGGAAGACGATGACTTGAAAGCGAAGCCGTGCTCATGCATCCATAGGGAAGATGCTTCCTTCGATCGAGAGACGCCGTGTTCTGTGCCAACCTGAGTCTCGTGCTGTTGGAAAATCCGCTAGGGACTCGTTCCGACCGCGCATGGTTTTGTGCATGATCGCTCGCTTTTTTGAGCTTCTTGGCAAAATAACGCTGTTCGGGCTTGCCGCCATCCGCGATGTCTTCCGGCCCCCGTTTGAGTTCTTCTATTTCCTGCAGCAGCTCTACGAAATCGGTGTCGGTTCACTTTTGCTTATCCTCACCTCCGGCTTCGCGCTCGGCGTCGTTATGACGCTTCATACCCGCGGCACCCTTATCCAGTTCGGGGCAGAGTCCGAGATTCCGACGTTTCAGGCCATGTCTTTCCTCAACGAGATTGGCCCGCTCGTCGCCGCGCTCCTCATCGCCGGTCGGGTCGGGGCAGGCATCGGCGCACAACTCGCCAATATGCGCGCCACCGAGCAGATCGACGCAATCGAAACCCTTTCTATCGACTCTTTCAAGTTTCTCGTTGTCACTCGCATCGTCGCCTGCACCCTCCTGCTGCCGATCCTTACTGTCTTCATGGACGCCGCCGGCATCCTTGGCGGCTTCGCATCAGAGCGGGTGGCCTCACACCTTAGCTTTGAGCTTTACTTCAGCCGTGCCTTCGATGGCATCGCCATCGCTAATTTGATCCCACCCACACTCAAAACTGCCGTTTTTGGCTTTCTCATCGGCACCATCTCCTGCTTTTTCGGATACACCACCAATGAAGGTTCCGATGGTGTTCGCCGGGCCGCCACCAGCAGTGTCGTCGTTTCCTCACTGGCCATCATCCTTGCCGATGTCGTCCTGGTCAAGCTCATCTTCTTCATATTCCCGGACCAGGCGCTATGAAAAAAGAGCACAAAGACCAGGTTCAGCCGCAGCTCGATCCGAATACGCCCGCAATTGCCTTCGCTCACGTCCATAAGGGCTTCGACAGCCGCAAGGTGCTTGACGATATCTCCTTCTCGATCAGCACGGGTGAGACCATCTGCATCCTTGGCCGTAGCGGTACTGGGAAAAGCGTCGCCCTTCGCCTCATGATCGGTCTGATGAAGGCGGATAGTGGCACGGTGACGGTCATGGGAGAAGATGTGGCCACGCTCGATGCCGTGGGCCTTTCTCATATGCGCCGCAAAATGGGTTTTCTGTTTCAGAGCGGCGCCCTCTTTGATTCCTTTTCCGTCCGCGACAATCTGGCCCTTCCGTTGCGGCGCTTGAATAAGGAGAAATCTGAAGGCGAGATCAAGGACGCCGTCGAGGAAGCGCTCCAGCAGGTCGGCCTTGAACAAGAGGGCGAAAAGATGCCCTCCGCTCTTTCAGGGGGTATGCAGAAACGCGCTGGTCTCGCACGCGCTCTCGTTCTTCAGCCACAGATCCTGCTCATCGACGAACCCAGCAGCGGCCTTGATCGCATCACCGCCTGTGAGATCAACGACCTCCTGCTTAAAATCAAAACCGAGCGCCACACCACCATGGCTATCGTCACTCACGATATCTACGGCGCACGACGCATCGGGGACAAGTTCGTCGTGCTTGATGAAACTAAACTGCTTGCCTTCGGCACGCCGAAAGAGCTTGACGAACGGCATGACCATCGCCTGAATCAATTCATCTCGGAGGCCGGACGATGAATCAACGCAATCTATGGGTCGGCATCCTCGTCGCAGTCGCCATCGTCCTTTTCGGCACGGGCCTCTTCTTGATAGGGAATCAGCATCGGGCTTTTCGCCACCACATCGTTTTCTACAGCGATCTCCCCAATGTCGATGGCATCGGCAAGGGTGCCAAGGTGCGCGTTAACGGCATGGACGCAGGAGAAGTCGAAGATATCTCCATCCCCTCCCGGCCGTCGCAGAAGTTCCGCATCAAGCTCAAGCTGGATGAGCGTCTTCATGGCCTCATTCGCGAGGATTCCCTCGTATCCATAGAGACGGAGGGCCTCGTCGGTGACAAGTTCCTCCTCGTCCGCAGCGGCACGGATCAGTCCCCCGAGGCCCCTGCGAGCTTCACCCTGCCAAGCAAAGAGCCATTTGAGATCGGCAAGATGCTCGATAAGGCCAACGGCCTTCTCACGCAAATGGGCGGCACCATCACGCAGGTCAATGGCACCATTGCAGACGTTCAGGGCCGCCTTGATGGCGCTCTCGGCGCGGTTACCACCACGGTCAACAACACGAACGGCATCGTAACCGACATCCGCCACGGCAAAGGCACCGCCGGCGTCCTTCTCGAAGACCCGGCTATCGCGACAAACGTCCGCCATATCGTCACCAACACCCAACAAGTGACCCAGAGCCTCCAAGCTACTGCGGAGCAGGTCAACGGTATCGTGCAGGACGTCCAGCAACGCCAACTCGTCGCGAAGATCGATGACACTATCAATAATGCGAAGAGCGCTTCGCAGCAACTCGATCAGGCTTCGCGTCAGGTCAGCACGACGCTGCAGACTGCGCTTGGTCCAGACCAGTACGGGAGAGACGGCGGCGTCAACTTGCGTCAGTCCCTCACCAACGTCAACGATGCCAGTGGCAATCTCGCTGACGATACGGAGGCCCTCAAGCATGAGTTCTTCTTCAGGGGCTTCTTCAAGAGCCGCGGCTATGACAATCTGGACCAGATTCCGGTTCAGCCCTACCGCAACCGGAAGATATTCCGCAAGCTCTCGGAAGACCGGCAGTGGATTGACGCCCCGGCCCTCTTCACAGAAAGCCCAGACGGGACCGAGACTCTTTCGGCCGCCGGTCGCCTGCAGTTGGATAACGACGCCGCCCGCATTGACGGGCTTCACGACTCACCGCTCATCGTGGAAGGCTACGCTGACGCCGGTACCCCAGCGGATCAGCTCATACGCTCACGCGAGCGCGCTGCGCTCGTTCGCACCTACCTGCAGCATCGTTTTCAAATCGAACCAAAAGATGCTGGCATCATCGGCCTAAGCGCCATCCCGCCTAAAGCCGCCGGTAAGTCCACCTGGAACGGCATATGCCTCGTCCACCTCAGCAAATCCAACTAGCCCGTGACGTAGTCACCTGCCCATTGGTTACAAATGGATTACCTCCTATTGGTATGGGGCACCTCAAGAAACGGAATTTTATGTACGATAACGACCGGAGAGGCGCCCTTGATCATGTCCCGGATCTGACCGTTAGTCGAACGTTGATTTAGGGACAAGTTTCGAGACATATGCTAGCCCTGGAAAGCCCGTTTCGAGCGCCTGAGAGGGCGAGATGCCAATGTGCTGGGCCTCTTGCGTCCTCCAGATGTCTTGGTCGTCGCTTTGCGCACCGCACAGCTTATCGGTCCCGTGATGTCTGAGCACCTCTTACACAATCTTCGAGGGCTCTAGAACGTAGAATTACGAGATGCCCAAAGCAGCTGCAGCAATCACATCTCCTAAGATCAAGAAGCTCGCCCAGAAAGCGCTGAAATCGCCTAGCATGTTGACGACCGCAGAAACGCGTGAGCTCGGAGTGTCCGTCATTGCTTACGTCTCACCTCCAAAGGAGGGAACTGCGGTCCCAGCAAAGAAAGCGGCCTCCAAGAAGACCCCAGCGAAGCAGAAGTGACCTACTAACCCGTTCGACCTTGAGGATTCCATGGCAACGAAGAAAGCACCCGCAAAGAAGACCGCTGCTCCCGTGGCGGCAAAGAGCAGCGCCGCTCCAGCGAAGAAGACAAGCTTCACCAAGAAGATGACGAAATCAGAGCTGGTCAAATTAGTCGCAGAGAAGATGGAGTTGTCGTCGAAGCAGACTGCAGCGTTCTTCGATCTCCTCGCCTCGACTGCTATTCAGGAGACCAAGAAGAACGGCGAGTTCACTATCCCTGGCCTCGGTAAGCTGGTGAAGGCTCAGCGTGCGGCACGTATCGGCCGTAATCCCCAGACCGGTGAAGCGATCAAGATCAAAGCCAAGACGGCCGTCAAGTTCCGGGTTGCGAAGGCAGCCAAGGACCTGATTGCACCCACGAAGTAACGAGTACATCAGTGCAGTAAAAGCGATCCTC
>CAZZZQ010000126.1:0-8488 GCA_964658405.1 uncultured Sphingomonas sp. | reverse complement strand
GTCATCTCGTGGTGCAGAATTCGCAGCCGGCCGAGATACAGTAGAAGCGCGATCGCGCAGGAGGCGATCAAGTCCATCAGCGGCGAGCTGATCGCCTGGACGCTGACTGATTTCAGATTGGCATGCAGCAGACGGCTGGCGGCGCGGCGAAACCGCCGCATCTCCCACACCTCCATCCCGAAGGCCTTGACGATGCCGTTGCCGGTGATGGTTTCGTGGAGAATGTTCTGGATCTCGGCGAGCTTGTCCTGCCCGCGCCGGGTCGTCTGCCGGACGCGCCGCCCGATCCGCCGGGCCGAGGTAATCACCACCGGCACAAAAAGCAGCAGCACCCACGCCAGCTTGCCACCGACGATGACGACCGCAATCGCCGTAAAGAGAAGAGTAAAAAGCTGCTGCAGGAAGTCGCTCAGGACGCTCGACATGGCCGTCTGAACACGCTCAATGTCATTGATCAGCGTCGAAAGCAGGGTGCCGGTCGAGTTCTTCTGGAAGAATGCGACGGACCTCCGGAGCACTGCGTCATAGAGATCGTTTCGCAGGTCGGTGATCATGCCGAAGCCGGCGCGATTGACCAGGTAGGTTCCGGCGTAGTCGCAGACCGACTTGATCAGCGCCGAACCGACCAGCGCCACCGCCACCACCGTCCACGCATTGTGGAAGTAGCTCGGAATAAACCGCTGCATGTTGATCAACGTGCTCGTGTGCGGGATGCGGAAGAGCAGGACCGGGCCGGGCGGTGCGTCCGGGCTGAGCACGTTGTCGAAGATCGGCTTGACCAGCAGGATGCGGAATGCGGCCATCGCGCCGACCGTCGCCATCAGGACAACGGAGATCAGCGAGTAGAGGAGATACGGTCGAATGTAGAGCAGCAGACGCCAGAGCCGCCTCATGAAATCAGGCTCCGACCCTCTGCGCTGGGGCTCATCGTTTCGACCATACCCTTCATTTTACGGTCTAGGCCGCCACAGTGTTTCAGCGCGGCATATCCCGGTGTGCGGAGCGGACGCGATAGCCCTCCGCGGTGAGGCGCTTCTTCATCTCTTCCGCGATGAAAACCGAACGGTGCTGGCCGCCCGTACACCCGAAGGCGACCGTCAGATAGCTCTTCCCTTCCTTGATGTAGTGCGGCAGCAGGAAGTCGAGCATGTCGGTCGTCTTGTCGAGGAACTCCTGCGTCTGGGGAAACTGCCGGACGTACTTCGCAACCTTGGGATGGCGGCCGGTCAGCTTGCGAAACTCCGGAATGAAGTGCGGATTCGGCAGGAACCGCACGTCGAAGACGAGGTCGGCGTCGGCAGGGACTCCATTCTTGAAGCCGAAGCTGCTGGAGGAGATGGTCAGGTTCCGATCGCTCTCCCCGCGCTCGAACTGCGCGTTGATGTGGGCGCGCAGCTCATGTACGTTGAAGCGCGTCGTATCGAGCAGGATGTCGGCGACGTTTCGGATCGGGTCGAGACGCTTCCGCTCCGCGCGGATCGACTTCACCACCATCTCCCCACGGCCGAGCGGATGGGGGCGGCGCGTCTCAGAAAACCGCCGGATTAGAACGTCTTCGTCAGCCTCCAGGAAGACGACGCGGGTCGAAAGGGTGTTGCGGATCTTCTTGAGGATCTCCGGAAACTGGTCCAGCCGGATCCCTTCACGCACGTCCACGACCAGCGCCGCACGTTCGATCTCGGTGGACTGGCGGACGAGGTCGGCAAAGGGGGGAACAAGGTCGAGTGGAAGATTGTCGACGGAGTAGTAGCCGAGGTCCTCAAACGCCTTCAACGCCGAGGCCTTGCCCGAGCCGGACATACCGGTCAGGATCACCAGCTCTCGCTTCGACGCGACGGTTGACGCCTTTGCCGCTTTCTTTGGGGCTGCGGTCTTTCTGCTGGCTACGGTGGTCTTCTTCGCGGCTTGCTTACGGGGCATGGTGGAATCCTAGCATTGCTGTTGGACTCCACCATGAACCCATTAGGTTTAGGTCGCAGATGCCGGCAGCAATCCTGCCGCTACGGAACCTCGATCAGCTCGACCTTGCCATCGCGCTTCCGGTGCAGGATCAGGATCTGGCCTTCGTGATCGCGAAAGACGAAGACATCGCGGTCGCGAAAGGCTGCCTCCTTGACCGCCTCTTCAAACGACATCGGCCGCATCGCCGCGCTGTCGATCGAGCGAACGACGTGCGGTTCCACCAGCGGCGTCTTCGAGGGGAAGGAATGAACCACCATGGAGACGGCTTTACGCGCCGCACTGGTCTTTGCCGCGATCTTCTTGGCTGCAGCGCGCTTGACCGGAACCGCTGCCGTCTCCGCCTCGCCGGCAGCAACATTGGTATCGTTCTTATCGCTCTTGGGGTGGCGCTTCAGCGTGGTGCTCTTCTGTTTGTGGCGAATTGCCTGCTGCTCCACCTTGTCCAGCGCATCGTGCAGCGCCGTGGCCATCTCTTCCGATTTGCAAGTTGCTACCAGCGTATGACCGGAGGCGACCACCGAGACTTCAGCGATCTTCCGGTACTTCTCTTCAGTAAGGATGACATGGGCACTTGCGGTGCGGCCGAGCAGCTTCGCAATCCGCGCCAGGCCTTCTTCGGCCTGCGCCTTCAGCTTTTTGTTGATGGTCGTTTGACGGCCGGTGTACTCAATTTTCATCGTGCTCACCTCGGTTACAAGTTCTACACCCTTGTGAGGATGCTGTGCACCTTTTGGTAAGACGTTCGTAACGCGCCGAGGATGGCTAGCGAACCCGCCTCTGATGAGTGCTTGGGATCTGCATGTCCTCTCGGTACTTAGCCACCGTGCGCCGCGTCACCTGGATTCCCTGGCGCTGCAGCTCCGCGGCCAGCTGGTCGTCGGTCAACGGCTTGCGCTCATCCTCTTCCTCGATCAGCTTCTTGACCTTCCGCTTCAGCAGGACCAGTGGAAGATCCGCCCCCTCCGGACCGTTCACACCCTCTGAGAAGAAGAAACGAAGCTCATAGACGCCCTGCGGGGTGTGGACGTACTTGTTGGCGACCGCGCGGCTGACCGTCGACGGATGGACCCCGATCTCCTCGGCGACCTCCTTGATCATCATCGGCTTCAGGGCCTGCTCGCCTGCTTCAAGAAACTCCGCCTGCCGCCGGACGATGACCTCGCAGGTCCTGACGATCGTATTCTTACGCTGCTCGATGTTCCTCAGCAGCTGGATCGCCGACTTATACCGCTCTTTGACGTACTCGCGGACCTCTTTTTCGGTCTGCTTCTGGCGGAGCATCTTCCGGTAGCCCTGGTTCAGGCGCAGGACCGGCATGTCCTCCTCGTTCATCAGGACCACATAGGCGTCATCACGCTTCACGAAGGCGACGTCCGGCTCAATCAGGCGCGTCTCGCTCAGGTTGTAGCGCTGGCCAGGTCGGGGATCAAGGGTGCGGATGTAATCGACCGCAGTTTGTACATCCTCGGAGCTCCGGCCGCAGCTGCGCGTGAGCTCCCGCATGTCCTTTTTCTGGAGCAACTGGAGGCAGTTCGCCACGATGTGCGTTGCAGTGTCGAAGATGTCAGTGGCGTGGACCTTTGGCGGTTCGCTCGGCACGGGCGTTGCTGCGTAGTCGCCATCCTCCGGATCAGGCTCGATCGCCGCCTGCCGCTCCGCAGTGGCGCGTCGCCTCCGGAGCACGATCTGGGCCTCGCGCCGCTGGGCACGAATCTGGATCAGCAGGCACTCCCGCAGATCGCGCGCGCCGACGCCGAGAGGATCAAGCTGATGCACGACCTCGCGCGCAGCCTCTACGATTGCCAGCGCAGCCGCCCGCTGCTCATCGCCGGCCGCCCCCGCAGCCAGGTCGATCAGGCCCTCTCCGGCAGTACCGGAAGGCCCGTCGCTCTTCGGAGGCTCCTGTGGTCCCAATTCCAGCTGCCATGTCGCCTTCGGCTTCATCCCGCGTTCAAATGGAATGGGCTCATTCCTGACCGGCTGCTGCATCAACTGGAGGACCGCGTCGACCAGTTCGTCATCGGTCGCCGTCAAATAGCCGTTTTCGTTGAGGTTCCCGACGATCAGCTCAGCGGCTGCGTGGACGACGGCACTCAGGGTCAAGGACCCGATCTGCCACGCAAGATGGTCGCTGAGGCGGCTGGGCTGGGACAGGAAGTGCTCGAAGGATGGTTTATCCGACTCCTCGAAGTTCGAAGCGGTCTTGAAGCCGGGGTCTAGGTAGTCCTGAAAGTAGCTTCCGAAATCGATCTCGTCGAAGGGATCCTTCTCGACCCGTTCGCCCTCAGCCGCGACCTCTTCGACCGAACGTTCGCGATCGCCTTCGATGCCGGACCGCTCCTCCAGCGAGAGCACCGTCTCCTCGAGCTCCTCGAGGATCGGATTCTCAACCATCTCGCTGTTGATCATCTCCTTCAGCTCAAGCTTGTTCAATGCAAGCACACTGACCATCTGCACAAGGCCGGGTGTGAGCACCTGGCGCTGGGAGACCTTCATATTCAGTCGTGGTTGCAGGAACACGTTCAGCCTTTCAAATGCTCAGAGAATTCGGCGGTTTACGTGAACGAGGCTGTTCGCGATTGCTCTCCGCCACAGGATTAGCGATCCATGAGGAATTGGAGACAGTCTATACGTCTCAGCCTACATCGTGCAGGGGGCAGGCAAACTCTTCAGTGACGTTACGAAAGAGAATGACCTCCGACGAGGCGCCCCTAGTCCATCGAAAAACCTTCTCCAAGGTAGATGCGTTTGACGTCGGGATCGCGACCTAACTCCCGTGGAGTTCCAGCCTTGAAGATCTTCCCCTCGGCAATAATGTAGGCCCGATCGGTGACGGAAAGCGTCTCGCGAACGTTGTGATCTGTGATCAGCACGCCGATACCGCTCGCCTTCAGCGCGAAGATAATCTCCTGCAGTTCAAGAACAGCGATCGGATCGATCCCCGAAAACGGCTCGTCCAGCAGGATGAACGCCGGCTCAATCGCCAGGCAGCGCGCGATCTCAACTCGCCTGCGCTCTCCCCCGGAGAGCGCATAACCACGGGTCTTTCGGACGTGGCCGAGGCTAAGCTGCTCGATCAGCCGTTCCGTTCGCGTTCGACGCGTCTCCCAGCTCAGCTGCTGAGCCTCGAGGACGGCGAGAATGTTCTCCTCGACCGTGAGCTTCCGAAAGATGGAAGGCTCCTGGGGCAGATAGCTGATCCCGCAGTTCCGCGCCCTGAGGTACATTGGCAGGGTTGTGATGTCGTTCCCATCGACGAGAATTCTTCCCGAATCGGGACGCACCAGGCCGACGATCATGTAAAAACTTGTCGTCTTGCCAGCGCCGTTCGGTCCCAGCAAGCCGACAACCTCGCCCTGCTGGATCTGCAGGCTGACTCCACGCACAACCTGGCGGCCGCCGTATTGCTTCCCGATCTCTTCTGTTGCAAGCGTCCGCATCACTTCTGTTTGACCCGTGTCACTGTGTGAACTCTCTGCCCGGGGGTCTTTGCGTCACCAGTCACCATGACACTATCATCCCCGGTGTGAAAACGAAGCGCCGTTCCCGTAACGGTTCCCTGCACCTCGTCGATTAACTTCGGCAGCGCGCCGGGCGTGCCAGTCAGCACAAACATCCCATCGCCCGCCGTGTAGGTCAGCTGCTCTCCGGTCGCGTGACGTCCCGGCTGCTCCAGCTCTATCATCCCACTTGCGACGATCCGGTCCACGCCGCCCGCGGAAAAGATCCCAGGGGAGGCAGCCTTCTTTGGAGCGGAGTCCTTTGCGGCAGGGGCTGTCGCTGCAGGCTGCAGATACGCAACCGCCTGCCGCGCAGTCATCACGCCGTCAGCATCTTCAACCTTGACCCCTCCGGTGAAGTCGACCTCGCGCGTCTGGTCCAGATAGACCATGCGCTGACTGGCGACGCGGACGACCGAAGGCTTCCCGGCAGCTCCCGCCTTCGCCGAGCCGCCGCTCACGAGAACCGCATGGACCGCCGCGGGAGCGCCCGCCTTCTCTACGCCACGATCACCGTGGGCGGTCAGACTTCGCTGCTGCTGATCCAGCTCCAGGACCGGTGCTTCGACCTGTGAAGCCCCCTGCCACATACGCGCCGGTCTCCCACTCGTAGCTCCATAAAAGAAAGCGCGTCCCGCCGCACGCTTCAGATCCGCGTGATCGGCAAGGATATGGACCGGCTCTGAACTATTCGCCTGGATGTAGTTCGCCTTTACGCCGCCCGTTGCCGAAGCGTCGCCGCTCTCGTGCTCCATAACGATCCGATCGGCCACGACCGTGCTGCTGTCGTCGACGATCTGGGCATGGCCCGTCAGCGTCAGGTGGTCGGCCTCGCCATCGTAGACGGCAAGCTCAGCGGTCGCTCGCGTGATTGCCGGGGTTGGGTCGCCGGGCTTCGGTGCAGGCCTGCTGGTCAGAAGCACATGCCCGGCCTGAACGGCCTTTTCGATCTCCTCCCCGCCATTCTGGTGCCCCTGCAACTCGGTATGCTTGTGCCCCGAAGCGGGCCGCAGCGTAACGTCCAGCACGTCGCCCGAACTCGTCTGCTCGGCCTCCTGAGCGTTGACGCGACGCAGCGTCGTGTGACCCTGCCCGTGAACATCCGAAAGCTGGAGACCCTTCCCTGCTCCTGAAAAGTGGCCGCGCAGCGAATCGCCCGAAAGCTCGGTCGTCGCCGCAGTCGAGGTCCCAACGTCGCTGGTGATCGTCATACGCGCCGCCGAGGTCGCTTCCATCTCGCGGAGCTCCTTGTGCCGGCCGGTGCTGTCGTTCGCGAAGGCAAAGGTCATCGCGCCGGCGGCCGAATCGCGCACACTCCAGGGGGAGGTCACCGCCTCGCTCGTGCGCGTTCGTTCATTCACGTGGACGGCTCCCGTCAGCAGTAGTTTTTCAGGCCGGCCTGCCGGATCAAACGCCAGCCGGGCATCCTGGGCCTGGCCCTTGCCCTCACGAAGACTCGACTCCTCCGCGTAGTGGACACCGCCGAAGAGATGGGCGCTCTGCGCCTGGCTGGTCGCGTTCATCAGGACATCCGCATGGGGAGCCGTCACCGTTCCGGCCATCGGGCTTTCCAGCGAGACATTTCCCTCGGCTTCGATTCGCTCCACCGATCCATCGTGACGCGTGTGCAGAATCGCATGGTCGCCCCGAACAGTCTGGCCCGGGGTGACGTACCTGGCCTGCGTCAGAAGCGCGCGCTGATTCTCCCGCTCAAGCTCCGCGTGCGACGCCGTCAACAGGACCGGCCGGTCATGCTCCAGCCCATTTGCCTTCACAGCCGATTGCAGGATCAGCACGCCCGTATCCGAGTTGTACTCTGCCCCGGTCGCATGGCCGGTCAGGCCGCCAAACTTGAACTCAAGATCCTGATCTGTCGCGGCAATTCCAAGCTTCTGCAGATAGACAAGGCCGCTGGTCTTCACATGGATAACCCGGCCTTCCTCATCGACCTCCGCCACCCCGTGCGAGGCAGGATTGGTAACCGGCTGGCTCTTTCCGTCTTTCGCATGGGAGCCGACGCCCGAAGGGGCCTGGAGGTCGATATGCACCTCGCCGACTGCCTTGACCACGCCGCTCTTCTGGTCGTACTCGAACTCGCTGCCGGAGATGCGGTCGGCACGGTCTTCTTTCCTGCCGTACAGGATCATTCCAACGTTGTGCAGCGTCAGCTTGCCGTTCTGATGCTCGACGGCCTTTGCCGCGTGCAGCGTCATGACCGTCTTGCCCTTCACCGATTGCGAGTACGTATAGCCGTCGGTCTCGCGGCGGATATCGATCCCCAGCTTCCCCGGCAGCCCAGCCAGGAAGCGGTGCGTGCGATAGCGCGCGTAGCCCAGAAATCCGCCGATCACCAGCACCAGCAGGGTCGCGGCTACAAGGAGCCAGTTTCGCAGCCGATCGATCGAAAGAGCCATCCCTCTTATCTTCTCACCCAACCGCCTAACGGCCGCCGTCGCCGGTCGGGTCACCTCCAGGCGGTAGAATGAGGTATGGCCGATCAGCTCTATCTAAGCCTCTGGTTCCCGAACTTCCGCTTCGAGGCGCTTCCCGCAGCGCTCGTCGCCGTACTGCGCCAGTTCGCGCTCATCAGCAAGGAAAAGCGTGTAGCCGCCGCCTCGGTCTATCCGATCGGCTTCACAGAGTCCCCCACCTACCAGCGAATCTACGTCAACGACGATCGCTCCGAGGACACCTCGGACTCCATCATCGAGAATGCCGTCGCCGAAGCGACCGAACAGCTCCACGAAGACATGGCCTACGAGTTCGAGATGCAGTGGAAGCTCTGGGGTCCGGAGCTGATCGACGGCGACGAAGGCCTCGAGACCACGTGGAAGCTTCAGCCCGCAACGGTTCGGATCTTCGGCTTTGGGCCGGAGTTCGACGACGCCAGCTTTGACCAGAACGGGCATATCCGCGTCGACTTCGGACTCGACACGCCGTGGGTCCTTGAGGACACGGAGTTGGACGAGCTCGCAGCGAAACACATTCAGCAGAATATCGAGATGCTGCTGGCGTTTACGCTCTCG
>CAZZZQ010000125.1:0-8495 GCA_964658405.1 uncultured Sphingomonas sp. | reverse complement strand
GACCTTTACCGGGCAGGACTCCGGTCCGCTGGTGTGGAGCGCGGACAGCAGGCTGATCGCGTATCGACAGGGTCTGGCGGAGCACTACACGGCGTACGCGGCGAACCGGCTGGCGGTGGTTCCGGCCAAGGGTGGCGCACCGGCGCTGAAGTCCGGGTCGGTCGATAACAACGTGGGGGCACCGGTCTTCTCGGCGGATGGGAAAGAGCTGCTGACGACGGTGGCGGATGACCAGGTTGAGTATGTCGCCTCGATCTCGCTGGCGGGGGAGAAGGTGAAGCGGCTGACGCCGGAGGCGGGCGATGCGTCGTCGCTCTCGCAGGCGGCCGGGCATGTGGCGCTGCTGTGGACGACGGATGCGACGGCGCCCGAGATCTTTGCGCTCGAAGGGACGAAGCTGCGCAAGCTGACCGGCCACAACGATGCGCTGGTGGGGCAGCTGCAGCTGGCGACGACCGAAAATCTCTCCGCGAAGGCGAAGGACGGCAACGAGGTCCACAGCCTGCTGACGATGCCGCTGGGCTATACGGCAGGGACGAAGGCGCCGATGCTGCTGTTTATCCATGGCGGTCCGACGGGGCAGGATGCGCACCGGTTTGTGGCGGAGCGGCAGCTGTTTGCGGCGCGTGGCTACGCCATGCTGAACGTGAACTATCGCGGCAGCACGGGTCGCGGGCATGAGTACAGCGAGACGATCAGCGCGGACTGGGGCGACAAGGAGGTCTCCGACCTGCTGGCTGCGGTCGACGGCGCGGTGGCGACGGGCAAGATCGATCCGGATCGGCTGGTGATCGGTGGATGGAGCTATGGCGGGATCCTGACGGACTACATGATTGCGAGCACGACGCGCTTCAAGGCGGCGTCGAGCGGTGCGGGTACGGCGAACCTCTTCGGGATGTACGGCGTCGACCAGTACATTCTGCAGTACGACAACGAGCTTGGACCGCCGTGGAAGAATCCCGAGGCGTACATCAAGCTCTCGTACCCCTTCTTCCATGTCGAGCGGATCAAGACGCCGACGATGTTCATGGGCGGCGACAAGGATTACAACGTCACGCTGGTGGGCGGCGAGCAGATGTACCAGGCGCTGAAGAGCGTCGGCGTGCAGGCGGAGCTGATCGTGTATCCGGGCCAGTTCCATGGCTTTACGCGGCCGAGCTATATCCGCGATCGCTACCAGCGGTGGTTCGACTGGTACGACGCGCACCTTGGAATCAAGCAGCCTGCGCCGGTGACGCCGCCGGCTCCTGCGCCTGCCGCGAAGTAGCGTCAGGCCTGGGCGGTGGCGATCTGCGCGAAGCGTTCGACGATGGGGCGGGTGTCGCCTTTGAGGACGGCGAGCTCGATGTGGCTGACGACGTTGGCCCCGCGGATGGGCAGGCAGACGACCTCGGGTGAGGCGATCTGGCGGACGCAGGCGGGTGCGATCGAGACGCCGAGGCCGGCACCGATGAGCTGCAGGATGGTGAGCCAGTGGGAGGCCTCCTGCGCGATGTGGGGGCGGAAGCCGTGCTGCTCGCAGAGGCTGAGCGGCTTCTCGAAGGCGCGGGTTCCGGCGGTGCGCGGGTAGTAGATGAAGGGCTCGTCGCGAAGCGCGGCGGCTGAGATGCGTTTGCGCGTGGCGAGCGGATGGTTGGCGGGGAGGACGGCGACGAAGGGCTCGGAGAAGAGCGTCGTCACCTTGAGGCCGTCGACCGGGTCGCCGTCGCGGAGGATGCCGGCGTCGAGCGTGCCGTTCTCGAGGCCTTCGAGGACGCGCGAGGTGAAGGACTCGTGCAGGTGGAGCCGGACGAGCGGATAGGCTTCGCTGTAGGTGCGGAAGATGGCGGGAAGCGTGGTGAGCATGCCCGATCCGACGAAGCCGATGTGGAGTGAGCCGACCTCGCCGCGGCCTACGCTGCGGATCTCGTCGATGTCGCGCTGGACGTTGCGAAGGGTTCGGCGGGCGCGGTGGAGGAAGGCTTCACCGGCGATGGTGAGTGCGACCGAGCGCGAGGTGCGCAGGAAGAGCGCGTAGCCGAGCAGGTCTTCGAGCCGGCGGATCTGCTGCGAGAGCGGTGGCTGGGCGAGGTGCAGGCGCATGGCGGCGCGGCCGAAGTGCAGCTCCTCGGCGACGGCGACGAAGTAGCGGAGGTGGCGGAGCTCGATGTCCTGATCCATATCGCTACGATCATAATCGTGACGAACAGGATATTAGACATATCGCCGGGGGACGCGCAGACTTTCAATCATTGGAGAGATCAGCATGCTTATCGATGAGGCGCAGCAGGAGACGGTGGAGCGGACGATCCCGGAGATCGAGATACGGCCGTTGCAGAGCGGCGAGGATGGGACAGCCTTCTGGACGCTGAACGAGGAGTGGATCACGCGCTTCTTCGTGCTGGAGGAGAAGGACCGCGAGGTGCTGAGCGATCCGGAGGGCCTGATGCTGCGCGGCGGGCACATCTTCTTTGTCTGGAGCGAGGGGATTGTGGTCGGCTGCGTGGCGCTGATTCCGACGGGCGATGGGGTGTATGAGCTGTCGAAGATGGCGGTGGCACCGTCGCAGCGTGGGCTGGGGATTGGGCGGAAGCTGATTGAGTATGCGATTGCGCGGGCGCGGGAGATCGGGGCCAGGTCGCTGTTCCTGGGGAGCAGTACGAAGCTGAAAAACGCGGTGCATCTGTATGAGTCGATCGGGTTCCGGCATCTTGCGGTCGAGGAGCGGCCGGTGAATCTGTATGCGCGGGCGGATGTGTTTATGGATATGGCTTTGTAGAGAGCAGCTTTTAGCTTGTAGCTAGAGGCTGGAGTTGTTCCGAACGGATGTATGGCTACGAGCGACCGCAGGTCCTTCGACTTCGCTCAGGATGACAGGGTTTGGGTGGGGCGGCTTTTTAGCTCTTAGCCTTTAGCTAGAGGCTAAAAGCTAAGGGCTAGAAGCTGCTTCACGCCTTTGCGCTAGACTCTCGGGATGAGCGATCCACTGGAAGCCAGGCCGGGTGAGGCGTCTGCGATGAATGAGGCGATCCGGGAGAATCTTGTCCCTGAGATCCCTGAGGTTGAGCTGCCTGAGGGTGGCGCAACGGGGGAGGCTCCGCCGAAGGGGCGGCGGGCGGCGGCGACGTTTATCTTTCTGACGGTGACGCTCGACATGCTGGCGATGGGGATGATTGCGCCGGTGCTGCCGCGGCTGATCTCGGGCTTTCTGCATGGGGATGCCTCGCATGCGGCGCAGATGCTGGGGCTTTTCGGGACCGTCTTTGCGGTGATGCAGTTCTTCTTTTCGCCGGTGCTGGGGTCGCTGTCGGATCGGTTTGGCAGGCGGCCGGTGGTGCTGCTGTCGAACTTCGGGCTTGGCCTCGATTACCTGATGATGGCTTGGGCTCCGGCGCTCAGCTGGCTCTTTGTCGGGCGTGTCATCTCGGGCATTACGGCTTCGAGCATCCCGACGGCGATGGCGTATATGACGGACGTGACGCCGGCGGAGAAGCGGGCGTCGGCCTTTGGGCTGCTGGGCGCGGCGTTCGGGATGGGCTTTGTGCTTGGGCCGGCGCTGGGCGGTGTGCTGGGCGGCGTGAATCCGCGGCTGCCGTTCTGGATCTCGGGTGCGTTGAGTGTGATCAATGGGTTGTACGGCCTGTTTGTACTGCCGGAGTCGCTGCGGAAGGAGCATCGCAGCCCGTTCTCGTGGCGGCGTGCGAACCCGGTCGGGTCGCTTGGCCTGCTGCGCCGGAGCAAGGTGCTGATGGGGCTTTCGGCGTTGCTGCTGCTGGGCTACCTGTCGCAGCAGTCGCTGATGAACGTGTATGTGATCTATGCGGACTACCGGTTTCACTGGACGGATCGGACGGTGGGGCTGTCGCTTGCGCTGGTGGGGCTGATGTCGGGGCTCTACGGGGCGCTGCTGGTGAAGCGGGCGGTGGCGACGCTGGGGGAGCGGGGCGCGATCTCGCTGGGGCTGATGCTTGGGGCGGCGGGGTATGCGATGTTCGGGCTGTCGAAGACGGGTGTGCTGATCTGGTTTGCCGTGCCGATCTTGAACGGAATGTCGGTGGTCTGGCCGACGGCGCAGAGCATCATGTCGCGCGAGGTGGGGCCGTCCGAGCAGGGGCAGATGCAGGGTGCGCTCAACAGTTTGCGCGGGATCGCGGGACTCGTCGGGCCGGCGCTGTTTACGTATATCTTCAGCCGGTCGATCGGGACGAATGCGATTGTCCATGCGCCGGGGATGGCGTTCTTCGCGGCTGCGGGCTTCCTGATCGCCGCGCTGCTGGTGGCCGAGATGGTTCGGCCGAGGCAGCAGGCGGTCGCGGCTTAGGTCGATCTTCAGGCGGGATTCAGGATCGCTGCATCAGACTTGTGGAACGAGGTGTGCGGCTTGAAGCGAGTGGCTACGATGTGCGGGGTTTTGGCGATTGCGGGTCTGATAGCGGGGCGAGCCGTGGCGCAGGGGACGCCGCATGACCTGGTCGAGAAGATGGTGGCGAACGAAAATCTGGCGGAGCAGCATCGCGACCACTACACCTATCTCTCGAAGGAGCGCTCCGACCGGACCGGCGGCCATCTCTGGACTGAGCGCATCGCGGAGACGAATGCGGGCAAGGTGCGGATGCTGATCGCTGAGGATGACCAGCCGCTGAGCGGCGATCGTGCGTCGGCGGAGCGGGCGCGGCTGGCGGAGATTGCGGCACATCCTGATGCCTTTGCGCGTCGCGAGCAGGCGATGAAGAATGACGAGAAGCATGCGAAGGAGATGCTGGAGCTGCTGCCGAAGGCGTTCCTCTTCGATCCGCCGGTGATGGAGGGGAGCTTTACGCGGCTGAACTTCAAGCCGAACCCGGCGTATACGCCGCAGTCGCTCGAGGAGCGTGTGCTGCATGCGATGACGGGATCGGTGGTGGTTGATCCGGCGGTCCGGCTGCACCGGATCGAGGGCAGGCTGGCGCAGGATGTCGAGATCGGCTTTGGGCTGATCGCGACGGTTAAGGCGGGGAGCAACTTTGCTACGACGCGGGATCGTGTGGCGGGGAATGAGTGGAAGACGGCGGATATCGATACGGATATCAATGGGCGGGCGATCTTCTTCAAGACGATTGGGAAGAAGGAGCATGCGGAGCACAGTGACTTCAGGATGATCCCGATGGAGACGACGGTGCCGCAGGCTGTGGCTTTGCTGGAGCGGTAGTTTTTGCTTTGGGGTGTAAGGGCGAAACGCAGATTCGCTGTGGGGACGGGAAGTAGAAAGACGGGTGTTGCTCTGATGGTGTTTGCAGCCTCCAACCGCAGGTCCTTCGACTTCGCTCAGGATGACAGGGTTTGGGTGGGGTGGCTTTCAGCTCCTAGCTTTTAGCCAGGGGCTGGAGTTGTTCCGAACGATGCGCTGGTTACGAGCGACCGCAGGTCCTCGACTTCGCTCAGGATGACAGGGTTTGGGCGGGTTTGGTTCGGTCTGGGTGGGTCTGGGTGGTTCTGGGCGCGGGTCGGGGCGTGGGTTGCGTGGGTGGTTCGGGCGGTTTGCGATCCCATCCTTCGCGGTGGGCTGCGAAGGATGGGGTACCCGGGCCTTTGTTCCGGCTAACGGCTAAAAGCTAAGAGCTAGAAGCTGTCTTACTTTGCCTCGCGATTCGTGATGGCTACGCGGAAGGGTGGCCTGGAGGCTTCGGCGGGATCCTGGGTGTAGGTCTCGGTGGTCTTTGCGGGGTCGTAGTTGCGCCAGAGCCAGGTCATCTCTTCGGGGAACTCGGCTCCGCCTTCGCCGGCGCTGTGCGGGCCGGTGCCGAAGCTGAAGTGGGAGTCGTAGGCCTTCAACTTGAGGGCGTTGGCCATGCGGATGTTGGCGAGGGGCCAGCTGCCGTACTTTGGATTCTCCTGGTCGTTGGCGCCGTCCTGAAGCCAGACGCGGAGGTTGCGGTGGGGCTCGCGGAGGATCTTTTCGGGGTAGTCCTGGCCGCCGTCGGGGACGGTGGGATCCTCGTGCCACTGGATGGCGGTGAAGCTGCCGATCCACGTGATGACGCGGCTGAACTGGTCGGGCATCTGCCATGCGGCGTTGAAGGAGCAGATGCCGCCGGAGGAGAGCCCGGTGATGGCGCGGCTGTATGCGTCCTTGCGGATGTTGTAGCGGCGCGCGACCTCGGGCAGCAACTCGTCGCGGAGGAAGCGCGGGTAGCGGTCGGAGACGGTGTCGTACTCGGTCGAGCGCATGGAGTCCTTGAGGGTGCGGGACCACTTTTTGCCGTAGGCCTCGACGAAGGCGTAGGTGGGCGTGCCGGGCGAGGCTGCGATGTCGCCGGGGTCGGTGAAGACGGCGATCATGACGGGGATCCTGTGCTGCGCGATGAGGTTGTCGAGGACGTTGAGGGCGGGGTGGTCGCCGTCGCGCTTGATGTAGCCGGAGCCGTCCTGAAAGACCATGAGGGCTGCGGGGACCTTCGGATCGTACTGGGCGGGGACGTAGATCCAGTAGTCGGACTTCATGCCGTCGTAGATCCTGCTGACGTGGGTCAGGCGTTCGGAGAGGGTGCCGGTGGGGACGCCGGGCTGCTGCTTCGAGTCTGCGGTGAGCGGCGGTGGCGCGGGTGCGGGGCCGGAGTTGTTCTGCGCGGCGGCGGGGAGGGTGAGGAGGAGCGCGAGGAGAAGGGGCTTGATCATGGCGAGACCACTATAAGCGTGTTGCTTCCTGTGCTTCTAGAATCAGAGGAATGGCTTTAGAGTTTCAGGTTGTGCATACGGCGGATGGTGGGGGGCGGCGCGGGCGGTTGACGCTGCCGCATGGTGTGGTGGAGACGCCGGTGTTTATGCCGGTGGGAACGGCGGCGACGGTGAAGGCCGTTCCGCAGAGCATCCTGGAGGAGGTCGGCGCGGGGGGTAAGGGCGCGCAGATTATTCTCGCGAACACCTATCACCTGTACCTGCGGCCGAAGCATGAGCTGATCCGGCGGATGGGCGGGGTGCATCGCTTTATGAGCTGGGAGCGGCCGATGCTGACGGATTCGGGGGGCTTCCAGGTCTTCAGCCTGAGCTCGCTGCGGAAGGTGACGCCGGATGGGGTGGAGTTCCGGTCGCATCTTGATGGAAGCAAGCACTTCTTCTCGCCGGAGCACTCGATGGACGTGCAGATCGCGCTGGGAGCGGATATCGCGATGGTCTTCGACGAGTGTGTGGAGACGCCGGCGACGTGGGAGCGGACGCGCGAGAGCATGGGGCTGACGCACGCCTGGGCGCAGCGGTCGAAGGATCACTTTGAGGCGAACAAGCACCTTGTGCCGTGGCCTGAGGCGCTGGCGGGGAAGACGCAGAGTCTGTTCGGGATTGTGCAGGGCGGGATGTATGCGGACTTGCGGCGGGAGTCGGCGGAGCGGCTGGTCGAGATGGAGTTTCCGGGGTACGCGATCGGCGGGCTGGCGGTGGGTGAGCCGCGGGAGGTGACGCGGGAGATGATTGCACGGACGCTCGAGTATCTGCCGAAGGACAAGCCGCGGTATGTGATGGGCGTTGGCTATCCGGATGAGATTGAAGAGTATGCGCGGATGGGCGTCGATATGATGGACTGCGTGCTGCCGACGCGGGCGGGGCGGCATGGGCTGCTGTTTACGTCAGAGGGCCGGATCAATATCAAGAAGAAGGACTATGCGGAGGACCAGGGGCCGATCGATCCGCTGTGCTCGTGCATGGTCTGCGGGCGGTATACGCGGGCGTATCTGCGGCATCTGTTTGCGTCAGGTGAGCCGTTGAGTGCGGTGCTGAACTCGATTCATAACCTGGCGTTTTACCTGGATACGATGGAGCGGGTGCGGGGGAGTCTGGCTGGGGGTTAGGGGCAGCTTGATGCAAGGGCGCCCTGACGCCGGGCGGGCGCCACTTCGTGGGGTGTTGGACGCTTCGCGTGGACTGCCACAGCTTTATTAGCCTTCGAGGTGGTGGTGGATGCGTTCGTGTTTGCCTGAGCCAGCGGTGGTTGGGTTGCCGGAGTTGTCCGTGGTCCAGGACTGCGTCTGGAAGGCGATGAAGACGGCGGTCCAGACCTTCGTGGCGGGGGCGAAGAGGAAGAGCGCGCCGTCCTGCCAGATGCCGTTGTCGCCGCCGTGATTGTTCAGGGGATTGCCCTGGTTCATGTGGATGTCGTGGATTCCGTCGACCTTGCCGTTGTCGGAGAACGCGCTGCCGAAGGCGAAGATGGTGCTCTTGCTGGCGACAGCCTGGTTCAGCAGGGTGTCGACGGCGTTCTCGAGCGGCGTGGCGTGGTTGGTGACGTGCAGGTTCTTCGGGAGGAGCGCCATCTGGGCGAGCGTGATCATGGGCTTGCCGGCGACCTGGCTGCGGACGAAGTCGAGCGCGAGGCCGCCGGGCTGGCTCTGCAGCGCGTACATCCCCGGGGTCAGGGCGAGGAGCGCGGAGGGGTTTGGCGGCGTGAAGTTGTTGAGGATGGCGTAGCGGACTTCAGAGCCGTCGACGGACTCGATGTTGACGGCGACGGTGAAGGGGCCGCCGGGAGCGTTCATGGTGATCTGGTA
>CAZZZQ010000124.1:0-8569 GCA_964658405.1 uncultured Sphingomonas sp. | reverse complement strand
CGAGGCCGGCAGGGATGCTGACCTTTATCTCGTCCCACATCCACTGGCCGGTGGTCGAGAAGTTGAAGTACTTTCCGCGGATCGCATAGCCGTTCAGGAAGGAGACGCGCCGGCCTGTGGGATGGCCGTTTGCGGTCCAGTTTCCGGTCTCGAGCAGCCAGGTTCGGAAGAGCCCGAGCTCGACCACTTCGCCGCCGACGGAGTCGATCTCGACCCAGTCGCCGATGCGAATTCCGTTCCGGCCCATCAGGACAAACCAGCCGCAGAAGGCGAGGATGAAGTCCTGAAAGACGACGGTCAAGCCGGCCGTCGCCAGCCCGAGGATCGTCGGCATCTGCTTGGGCGTTCCAAAGATGACGAGCAGCACCAGCAGGAGCCCGATGAGCTGGGTTCCGAGGTTGAGGATGGTCTGCAGGGTCTGCTTCTGGCGGCGGTCGCGCGAGATTCGCTCCATCAGGAGCTGCAGGCCCCAGCCGGCGATCAGCGTCAGAAGAACGATGGCCGCGATGGCCGCGATCGATCCCAGCATGAGGTGGAAGACGATCTTGTGCTGCAGCTCCACCTGCTTGCCCCAGCGGGTGTAGATCGCGGCGAGCTGCTGCTGCGCGCCCAGCCGGTCGTCGAGGATGCTGAGGACATTGCGCTGGTTGGTCAGCCGTTGAAGCGTCTTGATGCGGCTGGAGCCTGAGCTGCCATCGGCCCCGGCGGCGTTCGTCTCGGCCGTGCGGGCCTCGGCTTCGAGCCGTGCATGGTCCTCCGTGAGGGCGGCGATATCGGCCTTCGCAAGCTGGCCGGCCTGGGCGATCAGCTGCATGCGGCTGCGCTGGGCCCACCAGGCGGAGATCTGCCCGGCGAAGGTGTTGTAGCGGCTGGCGGAGGTGACGGCGGCTTCGGCGTCACCGCTCGAGACCTGGGCGTCGTACTTCTTCATCGAGGCTTCGCGGGCGGAGAGCTCCTGCTGGATCTTGGTCCGCTGATCGCCGGTCTCACGGGCAAGGTCTTCCATGGAGTCGGCGAGCTCGTTCTGGTCGAGGCTCTCCTGTGCTTTCGCAACGGCGAGATCGTCGGTGACGGGCGAGGCGGGGGCGTCGGCTGCGGGAGTGGCGGCGGGACCGGCCTTTGCGGTCAGGGCGACGACGTGCGCGTGGTCATCCTGCACGGTCTGCTGGAGCTCCGTGATGCGCTGCTGCATGGCGAGGGCGTTGCCCTTGAGCTGCCGGGTCTCGGTGCTCGCCTGGCGGAGGGACTGGGCGAAGGCCTGGTCAACCTCGTGGTCGGCGAGGCGCTCGGCTTCGCGGGCGAGGTCGCGCTCCTCGGCTGATTCGGCCAGGGCGGCGAGGGTTTCGGCGGTCTGCCAGGGGCGCTGATCGACGATGCCGTGGGGAACGATGGTTCCACTCCAGCCGGCCTTCTGGCCGTGGAGGAAGGGCAGGTGCTCCATCACGCCCTGCGTCATCAGGCTGGCGACGATGGACGCGATGAGCACCACCAGTGAGAGGGCGATGGCGATTCTTCGAGTGCTTTTCATCCCTGAACAATCCTCTTTGTTTCGTTCGTCCGGGGAGGCCCCAAACCGTCCCATCATGGTATCTGTCCTGCGCGGTGTGCGATAGGAACGGCTTTTGAACGCTTCGGGGGCAGCCAGCCGGGCCGGACTGATAGACTAGACGCTTGCGTGGGCGTTCCTCTCTGAACGAACGAGCTGGCTTGAACGGCGTGCCCTCCAACGAATTCTAAGTATCCCTAAAGGAAGACCGAGACACCGTGGATCAGCAGACCAAAGCGGAACTGAAGCAGAACGATCGATTCGTCACCACCACCGAGCATGGCATCGAGTGGGCCAGCGCCAACCGCAAGTCCGTCATTGTGACGACGAGCCTTCTGCTGCTGGCGATTGTTGTTGTCGTGATCGGCGCGGTGATCTACAACAAGCGCTCGGATGCGGCGTCGGTGGCGTTTGGCGCGGCGATGCAGGCCTACCAGACCCCGCTCGCCTCCGATGGCCAGCAGGTTCCCCCCGGGGTGAAGACCTATCCTTCGGTGGCGGCGCGTGCGAAGGCTGCGAACGACCTCTTTATGGCGTGCGCGAATCAGTACAGCATGACCTCCGATGGTAAGGTCTGCCGTTACTTTGGCGGTCTGACGTACGCGGAGCAGGGTCAGAACGGCCAGGCGGAGGCTACGCTGAAGCAGGTTGCCGACGGTCTGAATCGCGATCTGAGCGCGCTCGCAAAGCTTTCGCTTGCCGGGCTTTATCGCCAGGAGGGCCACGACGCCCAGGCGATCGAGGTCTACAACCAGCTGGCGGAGAAGCCGGCGACGACGGTTCCTGCCGGTCTCGCAAAGCTGCAGCTCGCCGAGCTTTACACGGCACAGGGCAAGCCGGATGAGGCTCGCAAGATCTATGCGCAGCTGAAGGATAAGGACGCAAAGGGTGCGGCCGGGTTGATTGCGGCGCAGAAGCTGAATCCTTCGGCTGGTCCCCAGCAACAGCAGCAGTAGGTAGCTTGCTGCACGGATTGGGAAGGGCGCTCTCTTATGGAGGGCGCCCTTTTTCCGTTTAGTGGCGGTGTTCTTCCTGGAGATGGGCGGCGGTGGAGTGCTCGCTGACGTGCCTGGTTGCGGCGATGGCCTCGGGGGTGGAGCGGAGGTTGGCGACACGCTTCCACTGGTCGCGTTCCCGGGGCGGCGCGATCCAGAGGGGCATCGAGAGGCCTAGGTAGTGGGCGAGGGCGGCGGCGTTTGGCTCGTACATCTCGCGAAGCTGGCGGAGCCGTGAGGCTGCCCCTTCGTCGCCGCAGAGCTGGATCTCGGTGTGGCCGAGGACGGTGCAGAGGCGGCGGAACTCAGCGGGTGGCAGGCGGTCCGGCATGGAGACGGCCATCGCTTTGGCGCGATCTTCGAGGTGGAAGATGTGGCCGAGGTCGATGATGGCGTGGCGGGCGACGGCGAAGGTCAGCTGGGCCTGCCGGGCGGGGATTCCGCGGACGGTTGAGATGAGCAGGGAGCAGGCGTCGAGGATCGCGACGAGGGCGGAGAGCCAGCTCTGGTTGTCATGCTGCGAGCGGTAGTAGCAGAGAATCGGGTAGGAGACGTGGGATTCGAGGAGCTCGGCGGCCCAGCGCTCCCACTCGGCAAGGAGCTCGACGAGCGCTTCTTCGCCGCCGTCGAAGCCGTGGCGGTTGAGGAGCTCGGAGGCGGTTGGCGGTGATCCGGCGCGGGCGTCGAGGAGGGCGACGTTGACCTCGCGGCGGGAGAAGGCGCCGTAGAGGACAGGGAGATAGCCGACGACAAGGGCGACGAGGCCGAGGCCGACGCCGGACTCGAGGACGATCATGGCGCGGGCGATGGGGCGGATGGGGACGACGTCGCCGAGGCCGAGGGTGAAGAGGGTGGTTCCGCTGACGTAGAGGTCGGTCCAGATCTCGAAGCGGCTGCCGCCGAAGTGGGTCATCATGGCGTCGTTGAACGGTGTGCCGAGGGAGTAGTAGAGGAGCGCGAAGCCGAGGATCAGAAGAAGCGCCCACACCACCAGCAGCAGAAGGAGCGAGAGCGGACCGTAGATGCTGAAGACCTGGTCACGCCGGCGTTCAGACCGGATGCGGCTGGCGACTGCGAACCACGGCACCCATGTGAGGATGTAGAAGAGGCGCGTGATGCGCAGGCGGCCGGCGGGGCGGCGTGGGAGGATGATGGTCTGGAAGGCGTCGAGCGACACGCCGAGGCCGAGCAGAAGGCCGATGACCATGGCGAAGACGTGCACAGAGGCCTCCCGGGAGTGCGGTTGAGCGGACCGGCGGTTGCAGGGGCCGCGGAATGGTCAGACTTATGATTCGTGCGGCAGCACTTTCATGCAAGTAAACCATTGTTCGCTGTTTCTTCATATCATCGCGGATGTGCAAAAGCGTACAGTACAGCCCATGTGGTTTGCTTATGATCCTGACTTATCGAGCGACCTTGCTCGCTTCTCCACTTAAGTCTGGTCTTAATCAGGGAACGAACCGAGGGGCCACCATGCAGCGAATCCTTGTTGTAGACGACGAACGACTTGTAGCGGACACGCTTCGGCTCATCTTCAGCAAGCATGGCTTTGAGGCGAAGGCGGCATATTCGACGGCAGAGGCGGTCCAATGTGCTCTGGAGTTCCAGCCTGAGCTTGTGCTGTGCGATATCGTGATGCCGGGCGAGGATGGAATTGAGCTGATTCAGCAGGTCAGCAGACGTCTCCCGCAGTGCCGCTTTCTTGTGTTGACGGGGCGCTACTCGACGCTGAAGCGGGTCCACGATGAGACGAGAGGGATGCTGCAGCCGGCCAATATTCTGACCAAGCCTTGCCAGCCTGCGGACCTGCTGCGCGAGGCGGGCGCGATCCTGGCGCGTGCCTGAGATGGGGCGGCTGCTGATTGGTGCTGGGCTGGTGCTGATTGGCGTCGGCGTGGTCGTGCTTCTTGCTGGAAAAGCAAACATTCCGCTTGGGCGTCTGCCGGGGGATTTTACGTGGCAGGGGCGTGGATGGATGGTGTCGTTTCCGCTGGTGACGTGCCTGGTTTTGAGTGTCGTCCTGAGTGTGGTGATGTGGGTTGTGAATCACCTGCGGCGGTAGGTGGCGGCGGAGATGGCCTCGCCGAATGCGGTAGACTCGAGCGGTATGGCAGCAGGCGACAAGACACCGGACACCCTCGCAAGCCTCCTCCTTGGTCGCGGCAAGGTGCGGGGTGGGCGGCTCTCCCAGCGGCCCCAGCAGGCGGATCTCTTTGGAGCGCCGGAGCCGCCGCAGGCCGCTCCTCCAGAGGCGAAGCCGGTGGGTGCAGTGGTGCTTACAGAGACGATTGCAGCGGTAAGACGCCCTGCGCTCCTGCCTGTAGCAGTTCCTGTAGTTGAGCAAGTGCCTGAGATGCCCGAGGAAGATTTTGTTGGTGCGGCTCCTGAACGCAAGGTGTGGACGGTGCGTGCGCTGGTCAGCCAGATCCGCATGCAGGTTGAGAAGATGCACTTCTCGGTGTGGGTCGAGGGCGAGATCTCGAACTGCCGCCCGGCTGCGTCGGGTCATCTTTATTTCACGCTGAAGGATGGTGAGGCGCAGCTGCCCGTGGTGCTCTTCCGGCGGCAGGCACAGCTGCTGGCGGCGAAGCCGAAGGATGGCGACGCGGTCGAGGTGCGCGGGCGCATCTCGGTCTACGAGTCGCGTGGCCAGCTCCAGCTGATCGCGGAGACGATGGAGCTGCGCGGCGCAGGGGCGCTGGAGCTTGCGTTCAAGCGCCTGAAGCTGAAGCTGAAGGCCGAAGGGCTGTTCGAAGAGGATCGGAAGCGGCCGCTGCCGTCGTTTCCGAAGTGCATCGGAATCGTCAGCTCGCCGAGCGGTGCCGTTATCCGGGACATCATGCATGTGGTCCGGCGGCGGCATGCGCGGCTGAACCTTCTGCTCTACCCGGCGGCGATGCAGGGCGCGGCGTGTGCGGGATCGGTTGCGGCGGGTGTCCGGTGGTTCAACCAGCACCCGAACCTGGTGGATGTGATTATCCTGGCTCGCGGCGGCGGTTCTATCGAGGATCTGGCCGGATTTAATGACGAGGCTTTGGCGCGTGCGATCGCCGCGTCGGAGCTGCCGGTGGTTTCGGCGATCGGGCACGAGACGGACTTTACGATTGCAGACTTTGTGGCGGATCTTCGCGCGCCGACGCCCTCGGCCGCTGCGGAGCTGGTGACGGCGGCGCAGCACCGGATCGAGGAGCGTGTGTACTCGCTCGAGCGGCGGGTGCATCGCGCGGTGCAGTTCCAGATGATGAAGGCGCGGCAGCGGTATGCGCGGTTGTCGGCGGAGTCGGTCCTGGTGCGGCTGCGGGATGCGGTGAGCCGGCGGGATCAGCGGATCGATGAGCTGCGGATGCGGCTCGAGTCGGCCATCGCTCGAAGGACGCGAACGCCGCACCAGCGGCTGGCAATTCTGACGGAGCGGCTTCGGCGGCAGGACCCGACGGTCCGGATCGCGGTGGCGCAACGGCGGCTGGAGCGGGCGACGCAGACGCTGGGACGGCTTCGATCGACCCTAATTACGGTGCGAACGAGCCGCCTGGATCGGGCGACGGGGCGGCTGCATGCACTGTCTCCGCTGGCGGTGCTGAGCCGGGGATACGCGCTGGTGTACTCAGAGGACGGCGTCCTTCTCCGCGATGCGGACGAGGTCGCAGCAGGACAACAGATTCGCGCACGGCTTGCCAAGGGCAGCCTGATCGCAACCATAAAGGAAACCACCGCATGAAGAAGCTCTTCGGCACGGACGGCATACGCGCCGTCGCGGGCCAGTATCCGCTCGACTCCGCAACGATCTACGCCGTAGGCCAGGCGCTGGCGCATCACCTTGGAGCTGCTCCCAGGGTGCTGCTTGGACAGGACACGCGGGAGTCGAGCGACTGGATCGCCGCGATGCTGACGGCGGGTCTGATCGACGGCGGAGCAACGGTTGAGAGCGCGGGTGTGATCACGACGCCGGCGGTGGCCTTTCTTGCGGCCAAGCATGGGTTCGGTGCGGGCGTTGTCATCTCCGCCTCGCATAATCCGTGGCAGGATAACGGGATCAAGCTCTTTGGCCCGGACGGCTACAAGCTGCCGGACACGACCGAGCTGGCGATCGAGGAGGAGATCTTTCGCCGGATCGGCGCGGCAGCGAGCGGTGCGGCGGTTGAAGGTCACTCCGGCGTTGCGCCTGAGATCAACGAGGCGGACCGCGCAGAGTATGTGCGCTTCCTGCTGGCGGCGGTTCCGGGTCTGACGCTCGATAACAAGCGGATCGTGGTTGACTGTGCGAACGGGGCGGCTTCGGCGGTCGCTCCGCAGCTCTTTGCCGGGATGGGCGGCGAGGTGCGCATTACGCACGCCAGCCCGAACGGCCGCAATATCAACGAAGGCTGCGGCGCGCTGTACCCGGCAATTGTGGCGGCTGAGGTGACGGCGCAGAAGGCTGACCTCGGGATTACGTTTGACGGCGATGCGGACCGCGCACTGTTTGCGGATGAGCATGGCCGCGTGGTGAATGGCGACGCGGTGCTGCTGCTGGCGGCGCGGGATCTGCAGGAGCGCGGCCTGCTGGCGGGCAACACGGTGGTCGCAACGACCATGTCCAACATGGGCCTGGAGGCGGCGTTGAAGCGGAGCGGGATCTCCATGCTGCGGGCGTCTGTGGGGGACAAGTATGTCCTCGAGCAGATGCTGGCGACGGGCGCGGCGCTGGGGGGCGAGCAGTCGGGCCATGTCATCTTCTCGGGGCGCTCGACGACGGGGGACGGCCTGCTGACGGCGCTGCTGCTGCTGGATATTGTGCACCGCTCCGGCAAGTCGCTGGCCGAGTTGACCGCCGATCTGAAGACCTTTCCGCAGGTAATTGTGAATGTGAAGGTTCGCGAGAAGCGGCCGCTCGAAGGCATCCCAAGCGTGGCGGCGGCGATCGCCGAGGCGGAGGCTGCGCTGGCGGATTCGGGGCGCGTGGTGATCCGCTACTCCGGGACAGAGGCGCTGGCGCGGGTGATGATCGAGGCGGAGTCGGAGAGCATGATGCGGCTCCACGCGGATGCGATCGCCGGGGCAATCCGGAAAGAGATCGGGGTTTAGCCGGGCAAACAAGCGGGTACCGCGTAGAAGAAGAATCCTTTGAATGTTCCTGTGCTTCCAATGAATATTTGAGGAGGCTTTCATGGTTCTGACTGGATTAGGAATTTGCACCGTGTTTGTACTTGTCGCGGCGGCGATCCTCTGGTCAAAGCGAAGAAAGACGGCTGCGCTGCTTGCTGCCCACACGATCACGCCGGAGGAGCTCCAGCGGCTGCTCACGAGCGATCAGCCTCCCAAGATCTACGATGTTCGTCAACCGCTCGATCTGCTGGCGTACTCGGAGATTATTCGAGGATCGATCAGGATTCCACCGCATGAGATTCTCGCGAACCCGCGGCTGATTCCTTCCGAAGAAGAGACGATTGTGTATTGCACGTGCCCGGGTGACGAGACCAGCCGCGAGGTGATCGACAAGGCGCTCTCTTTGAACTTCAAGAAGATCAGGCTTCTTTCGGGCGGCCTTGCAGCGTGGAAGGCAAAGGGATTTCCGGTCGATCCGTATGACTCGGTTTTTCATCTCGACACACCTGCATAAATGGTTCTTGACCCTGTAGCTTCCCCAACAAATTCAACCAACTGAAATACTGTGCGCCACTGCGGACGCTATGCTCTGCATGTCCCTGACTGACCAGGTCGCCCGCTCTTCCTTGTGAGGATGTGGTCGACCGAATCGGATCGTCTTCGCTGTGCGTGGAGCTTCTGCGCGCCTGCGAAGCTCCTCGCTCAAAACTCCGAACAGGACGGGATTCTATGCAACACCGGCTCCCATTGAAGGACGCATCGTGCGTGCTTCGAGGAACGAGGGCCGGGGGCAAGCTTCATCTTTGGAGGAACTATGAACGGCGCACACGTCTTGAAATCCATGGTCGCACTGGTACTGCTGAGCGGCGCAGCCCTCGCGGCCCAGCAGGATGCATCCTCGACCTCGACACAGGCTGCGAACGGCACGGCACAGGCTGCGAAC